>DNWZ01000755.1 GCA_003506095.1 Planctomycetaceae bacterium
GCCGGCGATTGAAATGCCTCACGCATTTCTGCGAATGGGCAATCGTGCAGGCCGAGTCACCGCAGCCGACCTGCTCGATGCTGCCACACTGAATCGCGGAAGCGTAGAAATCATGATCGCCCATGTCCGGCGTGTCGTTTTCGATCGCGACCGTGCGATCGGGTTGGAAGTTCACGGCGATGGCGATTTATCGACGACGTTGCTGAGAGCCGAAAAAGGGGTGATTCTCTGCGGCGGTACATTTGCTTCCCCAGCGATCTTGATCGAAAGCGGCATCGGTCCGGATGGCACACTGGCCGATCTGCAGATCGATGCCCGTTTGGATTCACCCGACGTTGGCAACCACCTGACCGATCATTTGATCATGCCGATCATCTTTGCAATTGCCGATCGCAAGCGATTCCCGACGCAGCCATCGGTCGCCGACCTGGCACGCTGGCAAGTCGCCGGCACCGGGCCATTGGCCAGCAATCTCGCCGAATCCGGAGGCATCTACGAACTTCCACCAATAGGTGCCACCCACCTTTCACCAATAGGTGCCACCCAGCGATTGGCAAATCGCAGGGAGGAGTTTCAGGTGCATGTGACGCCAACGCATTATCTGATGCATCCCAACGAGTCGGCTGTCGCGGCGATGACAATCGGCGTCAGTTTGTGCTTACCAAAGTCACGCGGCAGGCTTTCGCTAGAGCGGAAAGATCAATCGGTGGCTGGCACCTATTGTGGGGCCGGTGGCCGGGCCCTGTGTATTGATCCTGCTTACCTGAGCGATCGCAGGGATAGGGCGGCGATGGTCGCGGCCGTTCGCCAGGGGCGCGTCATCGCTGACGATCCGGAACTGCGACCGTTTATCGGCGACGAAATCTTGCCGAGTGCCAGTCGTCAAAGCGATGACGCGATCGAGCGTGCGATCTCGCGGTTCTCTCAAACGCTGTATCATCCCGCTGGCACTTGTCGATTGGGGACCGATGCGGCCAGCGTCGTCGATCCTTCGGGGGCAGTGCGTGGTGTCGAACGGTTGTACGTGATCGATGGTTCCATCATGCCGACGATTACGTCGGTGAATCCGAATGCCACAATCATGATGCTGGCCCATCGTTTGGCCAGCGGTTTGGTCGGGTGAAGCGGCGGCGATCGGTTACCGTTTCAGCATCTTCAGGGCGCAGTTTCCGCCCCATCCGCCCCGAATCGCTAGGTGAATGTAGAGCATCGCGGTGGCTTCTAGGTAACGAGCATTTCGCAGTGGCCCGGCGTCCACCGGTTCCATGGCCAATTGGGTGATAAGATCGGCAACCGTCTGTTTTGCTGCCGTATCGTCACCGCAATAGAACTGTGTGGCGATATGGCCGTCGTATTGCGGATTGGCCATTGTTGCGACGCTGGTCGTATTGAAGGCCTTCACGACCCGAGCCGTCGGTGCCCACAGGGCCAATCGCTCGCCGGCGGATTCGGTATGGCCCAACTGCAAGCCGTCGAATGTGGCATTGAGCGGATTGGTGCAATCGATCAGTACGCTGCCGTGAAAATCAGCCACCGACGACAAAATCGACTCGGCTTGGTCATAAGGTGCGGCATAAATCACCACATCCGCATTGGCAATCGCGTCGCCAACGAATGCGGCAGTGCATTGATCGGGAGCGGTCGCGATCAAGGAAGCTATCTTTGGGCTATCCGGCGTCCGGCTGGCGAAACAGATCGAGTGTCCAGTTTCGGCCAAACGACGGCCGAGGACTGAACCGACGTTTCCGGAGCCGATAATCGCGATCTTCATGCGCAAGTGGCGTAAGTTTGCGGTGGAAATGGTCAAAGCGGGAGCACGCGCCGAAATCAGCGGGTCGGCTTATCGTCGCCCACCAACATCTGCTTGGCAACGGGCAGCAAGCTTAAGAAACGCTGTATGAACCTACCGACCAGTCGAATCAATGTCTTCGCACGCGATCCATCAGCGTGATGGCGATAGCGATCAGCACCGAGTTTCCGAGCCAAACTGCGTATGGGGGCCACAGTCCCGCTTTGGCTTGGTCAAACCCGAGCATAAAGAGCGCGTAATACACGACTAAAGTCGGCAGGAAACAGATACCGAAAGTGGTCCAGTAGTCGGCCGTTCGGGCGATCATTGCCAGCGGTGCCCCGACGAGAACGAAACAAAAGCAACTGAATCCTTGTGCCCAACGACGCCAGGGTTCGGTGTGCAATCGGGCCAATCGCTTTTCGCTTGCTGTGATCTGAGCCTGAATTGCTTGACCCGGGGGCCCGGCAATTTCGTCCCAGCGGGCTGACAGAAGCGAAAAACCGGTGTGAGCGGCGAGTTGACCGATCGCTTGCTGGCTGCGTCTTTCCTGGGAAATCGACTCCGGTCCGATTTCGCGAAGTGCCAATTCACTAGGCGATGCGGATGAGGGATCTTGTTGGCGAAACGCGCGTCCCAAAGGAATTCGAAACTCGGTTTGGCCAGGAATGATTCCCTGGTTGCCCTGTCCCCCTTCGACCCTGCTGTCGATGACGTTCAGCAGCAACGTATTGGACTTTGGGTCGAGTCTCAGGCTCCCTTCCTTGGCCGTCAATTCGATTGATCCACCGGTTCGCGATCGAATCTTGACAGTCGGATAGATCAATCGTCGACCATCGACATCTTGAACGGTGATTGTAAAACCGTGAGGCGAACTGTAGCTGTGCTGGGAATGCAGAAACCGATAGGCGATATCCTCCAGCGACCCCAGCACAACCTGAGCCACGCCGGGCCGTCCCCACGATACCGCCAAGTCGCTCAGTACGACGACGCCTGGACTGAGCACTGCGGCAAAGATCACGGCCGGTTTGATCAACTGCAACGGTGATACACCGATCGCTTTAACCGTCGCGACCTCGCCATCGGCGGCCATCCGTCCATAAACACAGCAGACCGCAAATAACGCCGTGGCAGGCACCGAATGTTGCAGGCTCAGAGGCAGAACATAGGGCAACAATTGCAATACTGCCATCACGCTCAACCCCTCGCGCACCAATTCCCGTCCGACCCCGATCAGCAAGATCAGGAGCGTTAGCGAGAACAACGCAACGACGAAAATCTTGATGATTTCGCCAGCGATGTAGCGGGTGATACGACTTGGCATAGGGTAAATGACCTGCGAGTTAACACGCTTCCCTACCAAAAACGTATCGCTGGGCAAAAGTCCAACCCGCTCGAGATCGAGATAACGGATTTCGAAAAGCTTACCCCGCACGCAAACATCGGGTAAAAGCAGCCCCCCGCCGAAAATTATTGCATGCTAGCGCTGAAATGCTTGTTTGCTGGGCAACCTCGCCGTCCAAGCCCAATGACTCGTGGGGTTGTGCGCAAAAAAGACGAAATATTTTGTGAAGAACAAAGGGGTTCTAGCCCTCACAGCATGTCGCTACCGGGTCCCAACGCTGCAAACGATCCGCCTTGCCCCTCATTTCGTTTACTGCTTTTCACGTATTCCCAAGCTTCTGGTGCGGTGTTTGCGTTAGCTGGATAAACGCGGTAATGCGTCGATCGGCAATTCGAACTCGGTTACCGATCGTCCCGTCATTATCCCTTTTGTTTCTTTCAGCGTCGTTGAGTACCGGGTTACGGAGAAGTTTTGAATGCCATTTTTTGAGTCTGAGTCTGAGTTATCCGCTTCGCCGCGTCGTAGCGGATTCACGTTGGTCGAATTATTGGTCGTGATCGCAATTATCGGAGTCATGGTTGGGTTGTTGTTACCAGCCGTGCAAGCGGCTCGCGAATCTGCACGACGGATGTCTTGCAGCAACAACCTAAAGCAACTCGGTTTGTCGATGCACAATTATCACGACACCTTCAACATGTTCCCGTACGGGTTCAAGACGGAAGTGGCGGGACAGCGCCAGCGTCGCGATACCTGGTATCAGCGGATTCTGCCTTTCATTGAACAGGGTGCCTATTACGACCTGTATAACAATGCCACCGCAGAGTACATCCACCAATTACCCGCGACGATCGCCGGGGTGCCGGTTGCGGCGTTCATGTGTCCGTCTGATCCGGCGGGTCCTGCTCGTGGCGGCGGCGGCAGCGACAACGGATTTCAGGGCAATTATGTGGTTTGCGCCGGCGGCGGTTCGCCGAACAACCCGATTTTGGCACAGATTACCGTTGCCATTAACATGAACATGATCTCGGTAGATCCGGGTGGGATGTTCGGCCAGCAGACTAGCCGTCGCTTCCGTGATGCGATCGACGGTACGTCGAACACCTTGTTGGCTAGCGAAGGGATGATCCGCGGGGCAACCGGCGGTCAGTGGGGTGAATTGGGCGGATACTGGGGTGGTGCTCCGCACGGTTCGTTCGCCTTTTCGACCGCCGAAGCACCCAACACGACGGTACCCGACAGAGTTTACTCCTGTAAATCAACAACTTTCCGCAGGGCTCCTTGCGAAAACGGAAATGCAGGCGGTCTCGGGGGCCGTTGGAACTTTGCACGCAGCTATCATCCCGGCGGAGTCCAAGTCACTCTGTGCGATGCGTCGGTCCGATTTGTATCCTCCAGTGTCGATCGCCAGACTTGGCGAAATCTCGGCAACCGCGATGAAGGCGGTGTACCGGCTGAGTATTGATGCCTTTCAGTCGAGACAGCTTCAAAGCGACTCAGTTAATTCGTTCAGTGCTGCCGACATCGCGTCGGCAGCGATTGAAACAGTTGTAAGACTCGTTTTTCATGGTTTGGTTTGTTCATTGTTGAAATCAAGTTCTTAATGGCGGATAGGTTTATGCAGTTTGCGATTTCTCGAAAGCTTTGGTCTCTTTTGGCGGTAGCTTGCTTTCTATCACCTCTTCCAGGTTGTGGATCAAGCGATGGATTGGTGTTGGTCAGTGGTACGGTGACTTTTGATGGTGCTCCGGTCGCTGACGGTACGATTCAGTTTCGGGCCCTTGAAGGCGACCAGAAAGCGTATGCTTCGTCGATTGTCGACGGCAAATACGAAGCCCGCGTAGAGCCCGGCCCTGCAGCAGTTGAGGTGCGTGCATCGCGAATTGTGGAAGGAAAGTTTGACGAATCCAATCCTGGCGAAAAAACTCCTGTCGGGGAAATGTACATTCCCGAGAAATACAATTCCCGAACCGAATTGAAGATCACTGTGGAGTCGGACAAATTGGATGAAAACTTTGATCTGGTAAGCAAGTAATTTTTTGTTACCGCTATAACCCTTCAGACGAAGCGGTACCCCGACTACGGTTGGTGTACCGCTTTTTTCGTTTGCCCCAAGAAACTTCGGGCCGTAGATCGGCAATCCGAGGGTGAATTGTTTAGAAAATTTTTCGAAATGCCATTGCCCCCAGCGTCCTCAACTGTCTATCGGGTGTCCTAACTGGTGCATTGGCGTCAGTGTCCACACGGGAAATCGAGTGCAGGGAGCGCACCATGGCAATTTCATTTGGCGGATCATCTCGCAGGGGCGGGCAAGGTCCGGCACGTCAATCCACAGACACATCCTTGGCCGTATTGGTTGAATGTGTCATCTCGCCCTTGTTGCGAGAACATCCGGCACCGATCTGTTTCGAACTCGATATGCCCGTTGATCTGATGACGACGGCCGATCGTGGGCGGCTGAGCGACCTGGTGACGAGCTTGGTACGCGAGTCACTCGAACAGATGCCCGATGGCGGCGAACTGACCGTAACGGGATGCCAGACGGCTCATGGCGTCGAACTGGAAATCGCTGATACCGGCAGCGACATGGAGAGCCGCGGAAGTCGCTTGTCACTTGCCGCCGCAGCCTTGGGTTGCAAGCCACAGTGGCAGAACTGCCCACAAGGTGGCGCCGCTGTCACTTTGGTGTTGCCGTTCAGCGATGCAGCGCGAAAAGCAGCATGATTCGCATGTTCAATTCGACGTCGCTTCCGGCGTTGGAGCAGACGGCGATTTTCACCCAACGCCGCCATGAACTGTTGGCCGGCAACTTGGCCAACCTTGACACTCCCGACTACCGTGCCAAGGACTTGCAAGTCAGCCAATTTCAAGCCGCTTTGGCCGATTCAATTGACGCCGC
The DNA here is from genome assembly GCA_003506095.1 of Planctomycetaceae bacterium. GTDB lineage: Bacteria > Planctomycetota > Planctomycetia > Pirellulales > Pirellulaceae > UBA6163. Next base: position 6,031 of record DNWZ01000755.1, read on the forward strand.
ACGTAACCCATCGCCAGGATACGCACTGCCGAAACTGACGACGCCCTCGTCGCCGCAAGGTTTGCCGATGGCGACCAGCAGACCGCTACAGAAATCCGGTAACGGCGATTTCGCGACTCTGGCCAAGGTATTGTCACCGGGCGACAGAGATGATTTCGCCCTCGGGCCGCGCCAGGCGATGGAACCGATCGTGTTGCATGATGGCAGCGACGTCAGTCTTGAAAGCCAGGTTACTAAGATCGCGAAAAACCAAAGTATGCACAACCTGGCGATCGCCACGATGCGCAGCCAATTCGGTTTGCTGCGGGCAGCGATCACCGAACGGGCATAGATTTAATCGGATCAATGGATTAGCAGAATAAGGGATTCAATATGTTTAGCTCGCTCGATATCAGCACTTCGGCACTCGTCGCCCAGCGGACACGGCTGAACGCGGTCAGCAGTAACATCGCCAACATGTCATCTTTGACCGATGAAACTGGGCGACCAAATCCTTATAAGGCTCGCCAGGTCATTTTTGAGACAGACTTTTCGATGAGCAGCAGCGGCGCAGCGGCTGGTGTTCGCGTATCGGAAATCAAAACTGACAACGCAGACCCTTTATACCGCTACCAGCCGAACCATCCGCTTGCGATTCAGGATGGTGAACGCAAAGGTTATGTCGCCTACCCGAACATCGACCTTACGACTCAAATGGTTGACGCGCTTGAGTCGACTCGAGCTTATGAAGCCAACGTGGGTGTCATGGAAATCACGAAAGACCTCGGCCGCGAAACCCTGACTATCATTGCGTGATTTTTTCCAACATCCGCTTGGATGTTATCATTGGTGAAAGGTTAAGGAGTAACCTGATTTGAGCCCGATTGGACTACGGCCGACGATGGCGCCACCGGCGATGCCGGCTGAGTTGGCGCGCGCCGGAGCGATGTTGGGCAAGGGAAACCTTTCCGATTCGCTCGGCGGTCTGGCAGGCCTGAGCAACGCCGATGCGCCAAGCGGTCTGGACCAATTCTCGAAACTGTTGGTCAATCAGGTCAGTGAAGTTAACTCGATGCAAACCGGTGCCGATGACTTGGTGCATCAAATGTTAACCGGCCAAAATGTCAATCAAGCTGAAGTTTTAACCGCCGTTCAAAAGGCTGATCTCGCGTTCCGCATGATGCTTCAAGTAAGAAACAAGTTGATCGAGGCTTATCGCGAATTGCAACAAATTCAGATTTAGCAATGGTTGTGGTTCGGCCCTAGCAACATGAATGTCAGACTTCAACAAACACCCATAATTTGCATCCTTGAGAAGGCTTTTTAGTACTGATCCTGATCCATGAACGTTTTTCAAAAGACATTCGAACCGATCCGCGACGCATTTCTTGCGATGCCAATGACAACGCGGCTGATTGCCGGGATGTTGGTATTGACCATCGCGATCGGATTAGGACTGCTGGTCAAAGGTGGATCGACGACTGAAACGGAATACCTGTTTGGCGGCAGGATGTTAAGCGAGACCGAAGTCGACTCGGTCGAAATGTCTTTCAGCCAAGCGGGGCTGAAGTTATGGGAACGCGAGGGCCGGAGAATTCGTATCCCGACGAAGACTCGCAACGAGTATCTTGCGGCATTGAGGGAATCGGCCACCCTGCCCCTTGCGCTGCGGTCATCGGTTCAAGAAGCAATCGATAAAGCCAGTCCTTTTGATTCCAGCGAGCAACGCACGTCTCGCGAGA
>DNWZ01000695.1:0-1676 GCA_003506095.1 Planctomycetaceae bacterium
TGATGCATCGATCGACCGAAGGTGATGCTAACATCGGTCGCTTTCGTTTCACATTGACTGATCAACCCGGCGCCGCCGTTCGCTCGACCGAGCCGATGCCGATCGAACGTTTAGCGAAGCAGCCGACGATCGATGAAGCGCTGCGCAAACAATTGGTCGACCAATTTTTATACGACCATCAAGCCTTTCAAGTGGCGAAGCGAACGGGCGATGCGGCGCGACGTCATCTTGCGGCGATGAAGAAAGCGACCGGCGAGTTGGATGTGATGGTGATGGGCGAACGTGAAGAGCGCCGGCCGACACATATCCTGCAACGCGGCGTTTGGGATCAGAAAGGTGATCAAGTCGGCGCGGCGTTTCCCGCGGCGATCCTGGCGCGAACGACCGATGGCGAGCCGACACGTTTGGAGCTGGCCCGCTGGTTAGTCGATCCCGACAATCCGCTGACGGCGCGCGTGATCGTCAACCACCTTTGGCAAATCGCTTTCGGCGACGGACTGGTTCGAACGCCCGAAGATTTTGGTTTGCAAGGCGAAGCGCCCGCGCACCCTGACGTCTTGGACTGGTTATCCGTCGAGATGATTCACAGCGGTTGGGATCTTAAACATATCCTTCGCTTGATCTTGACCAGCGAAACTTACCGGCAGTCCAGCGACGCTAGTGCAGAGTCAATTGAACGTGACCCGGCTAATCGCATGCTCGCCCGTGGCGCCCGCTATCGATTGCCCAGTTGGATGATTCGTGATGCGGCGCTGCGAAACAGCGGATTGTTGAACCCGATGCAGGGTGGACCGCCGGTCATGCCGTATCAACCGGCCGGTGTTTGGGAAGAGATTTTCATGGGACGCTATTCGTATGATCCCAGCCCTGGCCCGGCACAATATCGCCGAACGGTATATGCATTCTGGCGACGGTCCAGCGCGCCGACGTTCTTGTTCGATAGCGCCCAGCGACGGGTTTGCGAAGTCAAGACGATGCGGACCAACACGCCGCTGCATGCCTTAACGTTGCTAAACGATGTCGGAATGTTAGAAGCAGCGTCGACGATTGCTGCTGGTGCGATCGACGCGTGGCCACGGCACAACGATGTCGACTCGCGTTTGGCCGACATCTTCAAACGCATCCTTTCACGCGATCCGCAGACGGTCGAACTCGATGCGATGCGTGAAACCTACACCCAGTCCTATGATTACTATGTCACCGCGCCCGCCGATGCGAGAGCATTCCTAACGATTGGCCAGTCACAACCGGATGGCAACGAATTGATGGAAGATAAAAAGGCGGCGGAAACGGCGGCGATGATGGTTGTCGCCAGCATGGTGATGAACTTAGACGAGGCGATCACACATGAGTAAACGACAATCAGGCCGGAAGCTCACATTGCACGAGCGTCGCCAAGTGGCGGCCTATGAAGATGCATTCGTCCAATCGCGCCGATACTTTCTCGGCCGAGGGGCGGGCCTCGGGTTAGGCTCGATCGCCCTAGCGATGCTGCACAATGCGCCCGCTAGTCAAACGATTGCGGCTGAAGGCACGGCAAGTCAGCCGTCGATCGGCCTCGCATCGTTGCCGCATCACAAACCGCGAGCGAAGAACGTTATCTTTCTGACACAATCGGGCGGGCCGTCACAGATCGAGTTGTTCGATCATAAGCCTGGCTTGATCGACCTGGCTGG
>DNWZ01000695.1:1682-6638 GCA_003506095.1 Planctomycetaceae bacterium
GCCGCATCACGCGACCGTGGCCGACAACTTATGTTTTATCAAGTCGATGGTGACTGATGAAATCAATCACGCACCAGCAATGACAAAGTATCTGACTGGCCATCAATTACCCGGGCGACCGAGCCTGGGGGCTTGGACCAGTTATGGATTGGGCAGCGAAAATCGCAACTTGCCCGATTACCTGGTCTTGATCTCCAAGATGCAACGCCCCAGCGATCAACCGCTGTATGATCACTATTGGGGCAGCGGATTTTTGCCATCACGTTATCAAGGTGTGAAGTTACGAAACGCCAAAGAACCGGTGCTCTATTTGCGAGATCCTGAAGGTTTACCACGCGAGCTGCGTCGAGGCATGCTTGATAAGATTGCACAGATGAATGAGGTGCGTTTACAGAAGACTGGTGACCCTGAAATAGAAACACGCATTCAGCAATATGAAATGGCGTGGCGGATGCAGTCGAGCGTTCCGGAGTTGAACGATCTAAGTGATGAGCCCGAAGAGACGTTTGAGTTATATGGTCCTGACTCGCGTCGCCCTGGATCCTATGCCGCCAACTGCATCCTTGCGAGAAGGTTGATTGAACGTGGAGTCCGTTTTGTGCAACTGTTTCATCCCGACTGGGACCATCACAGTCGGCTCAGTTCGTGGTGTGTGGCGCGATGTCGCGATACTGACCAAGCGAGCGCGGCGTTGGTGACGGATCTAAAACGTCGGGGATTGCTAGACGAGACGCTGGTCGTTTGGGGAGGCGAATTCGGCCGTGGAGTTGCCGGTCAAGGACAATGGGACAGCCCCGAAGGCGGACGAGATCATCATCCTCGCTGCTTCACGATCTGGGCTGCGGGAGGTGGAATAAAATCAGGAATTTCCTTTGGAGCTACGGACGACTTCAGCTATAACGTTGTGGAGGACGCGGTTAACGTCCGCGATTTTCACGCAACGGTGTTGCATTTGCTAGGAATTGACCCCCAGCGATTCAGTTATCGCTTTCAAGGGCTCGATTTTAAGCTGACCGGTGTAGAGCCCGCGCGGGTCATTAACGAAATTTTGGTGTCTTGAATCATTAGTCGCATGAGGCTTAGTAACTTTTAACGGTCGGGGTGTATTCTGATGCAAGCTTCTGAGCCAATGAATGGCCGGAACGACTTAGACATTGCGGCCTTTCATCGCGACGGCTACGTCATGGTACGAAATCTATTCGATGCCGACGAAACAGCGGGCCTGCTTCGGCATGCGAAAGCCGATCAGCAATTGGCAAGCGAAGCGTACGTGCGACGCGACGCTCAAGGGGGCGATACGCGGTTGGCATTGCGCAATGACTTGATGGAGGATTCGCCCTATGCCGCGGTTGCGCGTTGTGAGCGGATTGTCGTGCCGATGGCAAGCTTCCTGGGTGACGAGGTCTATCATTACCACCACAAAATGATGCTGAAAGAGCCACGAGTCGGCGGGGCTTGGGAATGGCACCAAGATTATGGGTACTGGTACAACTATGGGTGTCTGTTTCCTGACATGGGCAGTTGCTTGGTCGCTGTGGATCGCGCGACCAAGGAAAACGGTTGCCTTCAAGTGTTGAGAGGGTCGCACCGACTTGGCCGCGTCGACCACGTGAAGACAGGCGACCAGACTGGTGCCGACATGACTCGCGTCAATGCCGCGATTGAACGTTTTGATTTGGTTTATTGCGAAATGGAACCAGGCGACGCGTTATTCTTTCATGGCAATCTGCTGCATCGATCGGACCAGAATAAAAGCGATTATGCGCGATGGTCATTGATCTGCTGTTACAACACCAAGCATAACGACCCAATCGTTCAAAACGGTCGTCACCCAAACTATTCAGCCCTGGAAGTCTGGCCCGACGATCGCGTGCGAAACATGCTGGTCTGCACATATTGACGTATTCGATATGCGATTGGCTGTAAGGTTACGACTGATCATCGCAGATGTTGTTCGGTGATTGAATGGCGCATTGTGCGCGGATTCATGCTTCAGCACGATTTTGTGCCAAGACTTCTGGTGAATGATAAAGTTAGAATGATAAGGTTGTCCTCGCAGCTTTGAATCAAGCGACGTCCGTTATGAACATCGCTCTCACCTTTGATTTTATCCCTATCGCGGTGAACATCGGCGTTGATTCAGATACGCCATTCCACTTTGAGAGTACATCATGCAGCGTATTTCGATGCTCGGAGCCGGATTGATTGCTGATTTTTATGCTGACGCTTTGCTGGGCAGTCGCGGTCGTGACCAGATAAAGACAGTTTATTCGCGTACGGCGCAGCGGGCGTCGGAATTTGCATCGAAGTGGTCAGTGGATCGGCATACGACTGACCTGCAGGCCGCGATCGAAGATCCTGAAACCGATGTTGTGGTAGTTGCGCTTCCGAATGATTTACACGAAACGGCGGTTGTGGCTGCTGCCAGGTCTGGCAAGGCGGTCTTATGCACCAAACCGTTGGGGCGGGACGCGAATGAAGCGAGGCGAATGCTGCATGCCGTGGAGTCCGCCGGTGTTTTTCATGGCTATCTAGAAGATTTGGTTTATACCCCCAAGACGTTGAAGGCTTTAAAATCGGTTCGCCAAGGGGCGATTGGAAGGGTGCTTTGGGTGCGTTCGCGCGAGACGCATCCCGGGCCTCATAGCGACTGGTTTTGGGACCGCGACCGATCTGGAGGCGGCGCGATCATTGACATGGGGTGCCACTGCATTGAAATCATTCGCAGTTTTGTCGGCAAACGGGTCAGGCCGGTCGAAGTGATGTGCTGGGCCGATACGCATGTGCACCCGATCGATGCCGAGGATCATGCAATCGGATTGATCCGTTTTGAGAATGGTGCGATCGGGCAATTTGAGGTCAGTTGGATATTTCGCGGCGGAATGGACTTGCGTGACGAGATCGCGGGATCCGAAGGGACCATCTGGTTGAACCACTGGATGCGTACCGGCTTTGAGATGTATTCAGCCAACGGCAAGAAAGGTTATGTCGCTGAGAAGGCCGAAGACGATACCGGTTGGTTGTTTCCTGTCGGCGACGAAACGGCGGCACTGGGTTATGTGGAGATGTTTACCGACGTGCTTGGGGCGATCGAGAAAAAAATCGAGCCGACGGAAACGTTTTATGATGGGTATGTGGTCAACGCGATCATGGACGCCGCGTATCAATCGGACATGACCAAGCGTTGGGAACCAGTCGAATTGTTTGAGTGGCGCGGCGGGGTTCCGGATTTCGAGGCCGAACCGGTTCGCGAGTACGATGACCGGCATTTCTTGATCAAACGTGAGCGGATGCCCGACGGTCAAACTCGTGTGATCTTGAGAGACAAGAGATCTGGTCGCGTAACACAACGGATCGACTAAGCATCCTGTGATCCATCAGTGACGCGTTTAGGCGTAGCGAATGTCGCCCGGCTTGCGTTGGACGCTTGAGCAGCTGGAATTCTGGCGAATCCCGCTACGTCACTTGTTGTTCAAGCGATGCTAGGCGGAAGTGGCTTAGGCTTCCAGCCTGAGATCTTGCGGATTGCATCAAAACCGTGATTGATCTATCGGCATTGCATCAAAACTTGCTAATTGCAAAATACGGTTGGACCGAAATCCACCTTTTTTGAAGCCCGTTTTGCCGATCGAGTAAAGGCCTGCGATGAGTCGCCAATTCGCAAAATCAACCGCATCGCTTTCTGTTCTGGCCGTAGGTTTATTCTGCGGGTGCCAAAAAACGATGGGAACGGCTGCAAATGGCCCTTTTGCACCAGCCGGAACGTTGTCGCCGGCGACCAGCCAACCGCTGGTCCCGTTCGGCCCGATCGGTGGTGCAACCCGAGTTCCACCGCCGCCAACGGGCAGCTCTCGCGCCAGCAACGCTTATTCCGCACCGACAGCAGCGTCCGCGTCGCTGCCTTACGGTGGCGCTGTTCCTTACGATTCGTTTGCAAGTTCCGGCGCACCGCCAGCAGTGATGGGGCCGGTTGGCACGCCCGAAGTCGGTCCATCACCAACAATTTCGGCAAATTCACGCGGCAATCTCGGCGGGATGCCCGTCATCGACTTAACCGCAGGAATGAATGCACCGCAAAGTATGCCAGCGTCCTATACCAACCAGGTTGTGGGCAGCGGTGTCGCGAGTGTCCAGCCAGCGATGAATACGATGCCAGGCGGATGGCAAAACGGAGGCCAGTCGGCAGCCTGGCAAAACGGCGTGGCGCAGTCGAGTGCGATGCAGCAACCGCTGAACATATCGGTGCCACCTGGCGACCTCGCCGCACGCTTGCGACCGCTGGAAACGAACGTATCCGCAGCGGCAATTCCGATTCCTGGCCAACCCAACGTTGCGATGAATCCGTATCGCAGCGACGTGTATGAACCGTCGCCAGCTTGGCAATCGGTACAGCCGGCGTCGGCCACGGTACCGCAGAACCCACAATACATTTCACAACTGCCGACGGGTCCATCGACGGGGCCATCGACCGATCCGGTCAACCGTTCAAATGCAGGAAATGGTCAAGAACAAACCCAAGCTCCCAACAACTCTTTGTTATGGCGAAACCCTGCGGTTGCACGCTAAGCAGTTCTGCACCGCGAAGCGTGCAGGAGTGGATCGGTTGAGTGGGCAGGATGCAAGTGTCGTAGCGGGATTCGTCAGAATTCGGCCTGCCCAATCGCCTAACGGAAGTCGGGCGACATCCGCTGCGTCTAAGCGTGTCACTGATGGATCCCAGGATGCTAACGTCGGTACGCCAGCGTGCTCGGTCGCCGAATGAAGTCGGTACACCAACGTGCTCGGTCGCCGACTGAAGGCGATGCACCAACGTGCTCGGTCGCCGACTGAAGTCGGCACTTCGGCGTGCGCGGTCGCCGACTAAAGTCGGTACGCCAACGTGCTCGGTCGCCGACTGAAGTCGGTACACCAACGTGCTCGGTCGCCGATTGAAGTCGGTACACCAGCGTGCTCGGT
>DNWZ01000325.1 GCA_003506095.1 Planctomycetaceae bacterium
ATGCCGGGTTCGTACATCCGCGAACACTTCTTCGGCAAGTATCCCGAATTGCTGGAATTGGTCAAAAATTACAGCGACGAGCGACTTGAAAAGATGCGTCGTGGCGGCCACGACCCCGAGAAGGTTTACGCCGCTTACAGACAAGCGACGACGATCAACAACGGGTTGCCGACCGTTATCTTGGCCAAGACGGTCAAGGGTTACGGGCTGGGCGAAGCGGGCGAGGGACGCAACGTTGCTCACAACCAGAAGAAATTGAACGAAGAGGAACTGTTGGAGTTCCGAACTCGGTTTGGTATTCCGATCAGCGACGCTGAAGTTGGCAAGGCTCCGTTCTATAAGCCACCAGAGTCGAGTCACGAGATGAAGTACTTGCGCGAACGCCGCGCATCGCTCGGCGGTTTCGTGCCGAGTCGACCGATCGAACATCCGACAATCGAAGTGCCGACGCTGGATGATTATCGGCAAAAGCACGCGACCGGTTCGGACGGCAAAGACATGAGCACGACGATGGCGTTTGTGCGATTGTTGTCCGATTTGGTTCGAGATAAGAAAATTGGCCAAAACATTGTGCCGATCGTACCTGACGAGTCGCGTACGTTTGGTATGGAAGGCATGTTCCGCCAGATCGGTATTTATGCTCATACAGGCCAGCTTTACGAGCCGGTCGATTCCAAGCAAACGCTGTACTACAAGGAAGCCAAAGACGGTCAAATCCTTGAAGAAGGGATCACCGAAGCGGGCTCAATCAGCTCCTTTGCGGCTGCCGGCACTGCCTACAGCCTGCACGGGATCAACATGATTCCGTTCTACATTTATTACAGCATGTTCGGGTTCCAGCGGGTCGGCGATTCGATCTGGGCCGCTGCGGATATGCGTGCCAAGGGCTTCCTGATCGGTGGTACCGCCGGTCGTACGACGCTCAATGGCGAAGGGCTGCAGCACCAAGACGGACACAGCCTGCTCAATGCGATCGCGTTCCCAACGGTTCGTGCCTACGACCCGGCGTTCCGTTATGAGTTGACCGTGATCGTGATGGAAGGTCTCAAGCGGATGTACCAAGAAGGCGAAGTCGCGATCTATTACATCACGGCCGAGAACGACAATTACGTTCATCCCGATATGCCCGAAGGCGTTGAAGAAGGGATCATCAAAGGGATGTATCGTTTCAAGAGCCAAGAGGTCGATGGGGCCAAGGCTCGTGTACAACTCTTTGGCAGCGGTGCGATTCTCAATTCAGCGATCGCCGCACAGCAATTGTTGGCTGAGAAGTATGGCATTGCCAGCGATGTGTGGAGCATCACCAGTTACACACAGCTGCGTCGCGAAGCGGCCGATTGTGCTCGCTGGAACATGTTGCACCCAACCGCGCCGCCGCGAAAGAGCTACCTCGAGGAACAACTCGCCGGTATCGAAGGACCTTTCATCGCGGCTAGCGACTACGTCCGCGCGTTGCCCGAACAATTGACCCAGTGGATTCCGGGCGATTACTACGTCTTGGGCACCGATGGGATGGGCCGCAGCGAGACTCGCCCGGCGCTGCGACGGCACTTTGAGGTCGATGCTGAATCGATCACGATCGCGACGCTCAGCCGATTGTCGAAAACGGGATTGTTCTCGGCTGAGGATGTCGCCAAGGCGATTGATGAACTTGGGTTCGATCCCGACAAACCGAACCCGTATTTCGCATAGTTTTTTGTCGCTCGCACGCGAGCGGCCGTTGCATCGCAGCGATGCGGCAATTGTTCGCATCGCTTGTTGTTAACACCTTTCACGATCCACTCTCGACGTGTCTTTCTCATGGCCAACGCAGTTCAAGTCAAGCTTCCGGAAATCGGCGACGGTATCGATTCGGGCGACATCATCGATGTCTTCGTGTCCGTTGGCGACGTGATTAAAGAAGGCCAAGATATTGTCGAAATCGAGACCGACAAGGCGACCGTAGCCGTACCGTCGACTTCAGCCGGCAAGGTGACCAAGATCCTGGTCAAAACAGGCGATTCGGTGCCCGTCGGCGGGCCGCTGTTGGAAGTCGAAGCTGCGGACGGTGGCAGCGCGGCCTCCGAAAAACCTGCTGCAGAAGCGCCCAAGGCCGAAGAAAAGAAGCCTGTCGCTGAACCGGTTGCCGAAGAACCCAAGCCAGCACCGACGCCAGCGGCACCGGCTCCGGTTGCAGAAGCAAAACCGGCTGCTGTGGTGCCCAGTGCGCCCGCAACGCCACCTGCCCCGGCTGTTTCCAGTGCCCCGAAGCCAGTTCCCGGGCCCGTTTCTCCACCGCCAGTCCGAGAAGGCGACGACGAAATCATTCCCGCCGGTCCGGCGATCCGACGATTGGCACGCGAAGTCGGCGTTGCCTTGTCGCAAGTCACTGGCACCGGTGACGGAGGCCGAATCACTCGTGAAGACGTATTGGCCGTTGTGCGTCAAACCAGCCAAGCGGTTCGATCCGTCGCCAGCCAAGCATCTGCAGCACTCGCGGCCGCAATGCCGTCACTGCCCGGCAGCCCTGCGGCACCCGCAGAAGGCTCCGGCGCGCGAGATGACCATGGCCCGATCCGCGTCCAACGAATGACGAAAATTCGCAAGACGATCGCCGCCAAAATGCACGCCAGTTGGTCGACGGTTCCCCGTGTCACCAACTTTGACGATGCCGATGTCACCGACCTGGAACGCCTGCGTCAATCCAGCAAGGACGATTATGCGGCCCAGGGGCTGAAGCTAACCACGATGCCGTTTCTGATCAAGGCGGTCGCAACTGCACTGCGCCATCACGCCGATATCAACGCGGTGATCGACAGCGAAAACGAGCAGATCATTTGCAAGGATTACGTCAATATCGGCATCGCGGTCGACACCGAAAACGGGTTGGTCGTGCCTGTCTTGAAGGACGTCGACAAGATGGGCATTCCTGAAATCACTCGCAAATTGGCCGAGATGGCTGGCAAGGTCCGCAGCGGCCAATTCGCCGTCAACGAATTGCGCGGCGGTACGTTCACGATCAGCAATCTCGGAGCGATCGGCGGCCAGTACAGCACGCCGATTGTAAACGTGCCCGAAGTCGCGATCCTGTTGGTCGGCCGCAGTCGCAAATTGCCAGTGGTCATGCCTGACGATTCGATTCAGGCGCGTCTGATGATGCCGCTGAGTCTTTCCTATGACCACCGATTGGTTGACGGTGGCGCAGCCGCAAGATTCCTGAACGACATCATCGGCTATCTTGAAGCCCCCAGTCGGTTACTGTTGGCCCTGTAAGGATCGATGCCGAACACCGCTTCTAGCCCGCGCGGTTGAACACCTCGCGGAAAGATGGGCTATGAAATGAGTCGCAGGGAGCCTGCGTTCGAGAAGGCGATTAATCTTTCAACCGATGAATCGTATTGTGGATTTTACCGCTTACGTCAGTCCCTCGGGTTGTCGTCAGCCTGTAGCTGATTTCCATGCCCCATGTCGGTGCGATATCGGGAACGATCAGTCGCACGGTTTTGCCGTCGGGCATCAATTGCGTGGAGGTTACCTTCCAGGAACGTTGATTATGGTGTTCCGACCCATATTTGGCGCTCCGCATTAAATCCCAGGCTTCGATCCCATAGTTTTCGATGTTTGCCGCAGATTGGGGGTCAAGCGATTCTGGAAATGCAATCTCAAGCCCCCAGCTATGTGCCGACAAGCTGATTGGTAACTCGATTGGTCGCTCCGTGTAACGCACCCGATACAGCCCGCCGGGATGCGTGGCGTTGCCAGCCCAGGCAAACATCCCACATAGGTAAAGCTGGCCGTCGCCCGGATGAAAACGGCCTCGCATTACACCTGTCGGAAACGGGGCGAGCGGCAACTCGACCATACCGCCTTGCATCGCTCCGCCGACATTCTCGTGCAACACCAGGAACACTTTGCCGTAACCATAAGAGAGATTCAGCAGCGATCCGCTGAGCGGGCCCCAGCGCTGGCTTTCGACCCACAGCAATTCGGCTGGCGAACGATCGACGGCGTTGGTAATCCAGCACAACGGTTGCTCCATGGCGGTATCTGACGCATCGGTAACGTCATGATACCCCAGCATATTGCCATAAAAGTTTGGGCGACCTGAATCCGAGAGTGTCACCCAATTGATACGGTTCTTTGGGTTCCAAAATCCCTCTTGGTCCGTGACAACAAACGATCCATC
>DNWZ01000377.1:0-1219 GCA_003506095.1 Planctomycetaceae bacterium
ATGGATCACTTCGCTGCAACCGTTGCCGATTAACAATCGATCACGTTCGACGCCGTAATGCTCGCTAATCGCCGACCGCAACTCATCGCTCTCGCGATCGGGATAACGGTCAATCGCAGCCGAAGCGATCGCCGCGATCACCTTCGGCGATGGGCCATGAGGCAGAATGTTCGAGCTGAAATCGATCGCATCATTGATGTTGATTCCATATCTCGCCAACTCTCGCGGATCGATCCCGCCATGGTACGCCTCGGGGTCGACGGCCAACGTTTGAAGATTGTCACTCATCAAAAATCTCCCCCAAGCCAACTTCGCACGACGCCACCGAAGATCACGAATCGCAATCCGATCACCACCGCGACGCTCACCACCGCCGTAACCCAAAGCAAGCGCACCGCTCGGTCGATGTCGTTGACATCAGGCAATCGCAATCCGCTGCCCAGCAAGTAATGCCCCTTCTTTTCAAGCGACACGCCCAGGACGCCCGCTGCGGCACTCATCGGATGACCCGCGTTCGGACTCGCCGTTAACGCTCGGTCGCGAAACCAAATTCGAACCGCCGCCGCGAATCTTTGATGATACAAACCACCGAAGACAACCATCACCATTGCCGTCAACCGCGCGGGCACAAGATTCAACAGATCATCAAGTCGGGCTGACGCCTTTCCCAACCATTCAAGCTCCGGCGTCCGATAACCCCACATCGCGTCACAGGTATTTACAAATCGATACACCAGAGCACCCGGCAGACCCGCGACGGCGAAAAAGAACAGCGGGGCGACGACCGAGTCGCTCGTGTTCTCCGCGATCGACTCGATCGTGGCCGCAGACAGTTCAGCGGAGTCAAGCTGCGAAACATCGCGGCTGACGAGGTGATAGGAAACTTGGTAGCGTGCGCCGGCGAGGTCATCGCGGCGCAGCGGTTCGGCGACGGCCCGACCGGCTCTGGATAACGAACGCACGCTGAACGTCGACTTCAGAACTAACGCTTGGACAACAACAGCGACCGCCACAGGCATCTTCGTACATCCACGATCGATCGCCCAACCGATCAGTCCAACAGTGGTGAAGCCCATCACGAGGAACAGTCCGCCGTAAATGAATCGTTTGACATTTCCTTGCTGTGGCGCCGCTCGTCGCGCTCGGGCGATTGCATTGCCCATCCACGCGACCGGATGAAAACGATTCGGCGGATCACCCAACATCACATCGATCGCAA
>DNWZ01000377.1:1322-5106 GCA_003506095.1 Planctomycetaceae bacterium
ACGGCCAACAGTTTTCGATCGTGCATCAGTGCGAGTCGATCGCCAAAGATCGAAGCGTGATTCAAATCGTGCAATGATAAGACGACGGTCAAACGGCACTGCCGCGCCATCGATTGAACTCGCGTCAAGACATCGAGCTGGTATTTCAGATCCAGACCCGCGGTCGGTTCGTCCAGCAATAAGATCGACGCGTGTTGGGCTAGCGCTCGAGCCAAAATCATCCGTCGCCACTCACCGCCGGATAGCTCAGTGATGCGACGATCACGCAGTTCTCGCAAACCGCTCATCTCCAGCGCTTGATCGACTGCCTCATGATCCTTCGCCGACAGCGGCAACCACCAACCGGCATGCGGCGCTCGGCCAAGCGCCACCACATCGCTGACCCGCAACTGCGAATCGCGGTTTTCTTGCTGCGGCATCAGGGCGACTTGCCTTGCCAATTCCTTGGCGGTCCGCTTGCGAATGTCATCCTGATGAATCAGCACGACGCCCGAATCGGGACGAAGCTGGCGACATAAGGTTTGCAGCAGCGTCGTTTTGCCGGCACCGTTTGCCCCCAGCAGTACCAGCACTTCACCGGCACGAAGTTCCAGCGAGACGCGATCAAGGATCGACTGATCGCTGTAAGCAAACGAGACGTCTTGGGCGTGAAGCGGCGTCATGCTTGCGCGCCTCCGAGATTGCCGCGAGTTCGCAACAACAGCAGAAAAAACGGGCATCCGAGCAGAGCGGTAATGATCCCCACAGGCAACTCTGCCGGCGCAACGACGGTTCGCGCGATGGCATCGGAGATAATCAGGATCGTCGCGCCGACACAGGCGCTGGTCGGTACCAACCAGCCGTGACGTGGTCCCACCAAAAATCGACCCATATGCGGCGCGATCAAGCCAACAAAACCGATGATCCCCGCTGATGACACTGCAGCCGCCGTCGCGATGCTGGCCGCCATCACGATCAGAATGCGAAACTTAAACAGATCGAGCCCCAACGATTGTGCCGCACGTTCACCAAGCAGATTCGCATCGAGTGGTCGTGACAATGACCACAACAAACCGATGCCAACGAAAGATGAGATTGCCGTCGCCTTCACGATTTGCCAATCGTTGCCCGCAAGGCTGCCCATCAACCATGAAAGAATCACAACGATCTTCTCATCGTTCAGAAACATAAGAAGGGAAACGATCGCGTTGATCATGCTGCTGAGCGCTACCCCGGCAAGCAGCAGCGACAAGGGCGAACGATCCGAACCGATGGATCCGATCGCGAACACAACCACGACCGCAAGGATCGAACCACATAGTGCCGCGATCGCAATGGCCCCGAGCCCAAGGAAGCTAACTTGCAACCCCAGCGTCACTGCCAACGTCACGCCAAGCCCCGCACCGCTGGATGCACCGATCACATACGGATCAGCGAGCGAGTTGCGAAACAGTCCTTGAAATCCGACGCCGGCAGCACCCAGCGATGCGCCCACGAGTAATGCCGAGATGACGCGAGGCAATCGCAGTTGCAGTAGGATCGCGCGTTCAGTGGAGTTCGTATCCGACGTGGTTGTATCGAATAGCAGTGAAAGAATTTCGGATACGCCGATCGGAACAGCGCCAACGCCAAGGCTGATCACGGCGCTAGCGAACATTACTAAAATGCAAACGACTAAGATGATCAGCGAACGGTTCAAGGTTTTGTATCCGTGATGCGCTGGTGTACAGGCTTTAGCCGCTCTGCGAGCACATAAGGACCACCAGAAGGCAATGCCGCAAATTGTTGCCCCAAGCTTTTGTAAGAAGTACGAATGTTCCTATACCGGGCGCCTAAAGGCTGGACACCAACTTCAGGATATGCCAACGAAATCATCTCTTCGATGGCGTCAAGTAACCTTGGGCCGCAGCGCGAGATGTGATCACCGTCGACAATAAAGACTTGCTTCTGCTTGATCGCCGTCACTTCACCCCAACCTTGCCGTTGCAGCATCTTTTCAAGACTGACGCGACTCGCGTGAGTCGATGGGGAAAAGATCACGTCAGGGTTGCGAGCCACAACCACTTCATCGCTGACCTTGGGATAAGCGGCGGTGGCGTCTTCAAAAATATTTTCCATTCCTGCCAATCGCAACGCTTCGCCAATGAAAGATCCGGGCCCAGCGGTCATCAGCGGATCATCCCAAACCTCATAAAAGACTTTGCGTCGCTGTGACAACGGAATCGCATCGACACGAGCATTGATCTTTTCAACACGCAATCGCATCGCCGCAATCAGTTGCGTCGCTTCTTCAGCGTGTCCGGTGACATCGCCCAACATCGTCGTTTCGGCGAACAATTGTTCGAGCGTTTCAGGACCGATGGCGAGCGCAGGGATGTTGAACTGCTCAAGCGTTTCCATTAGCGGTTGATGGTGATCCCATTTGCACAGCACCAAATCAGGCTTGAGGCTGACGATCTTTTCGCGACTGATGCTTTCCATCGTTCCACCACCGACTCGTTCGAGCGTTTCGGCTTCGGGAGGATAGTTACAGTTCTTGGTTACACCGACCAATTGCGGGCCAGCGCCGATCGCGTACATCAACTCGGTCGCTGCTGGCATTAACGAAATGATGCGCTGAGGCGTCGCCTTGAATCGCACCTCACGATTCAATCGATCAACCGCCACACGATCGGTCGCTTCTTGTGCGACAGGAACGTTGGCGATTTGCGATTCGCGTTTGCGGTCGCAACCGAGCGAACACAACAGCAACAATCCGAGCGTAACCAACATGTTACGGGTCATCGATTCGGCCCTTCCGCTTGCGTACTGGCGATAGTCGCCTTTCGCTCCGCGAAAGCAGCGTCTTCTGGCGCCACTTTCGCGGAGCGAAAGGCGACACTGCTGGCAGCTTGTTCTACTGTTGAAGCAATTTGCGTGACATTCACCGCTAATCCGGCAACCATCAGGTAAGTTGCAGACGCGTGTCGCGCCAGCGCTTGATTCGCCCAGCCTAACAGATCGCGGAATTGACGACCAAGCGACGACTCGGGCACCACGCCCATCCCGACTTCACCCGAAACGACCACCAGCGTTGCGCTGTGGTGTTGAACCGCCGCGACCAAGCTCGCCACCTCGGCTCTCACACCCGCTTCGGCGGCGGAAAAATCGTCGTGATGCTTTAGCAAAATATTGCTGACCAAAAGCGTCAAGCAATCGAGCAGAATCACGGCTGGAGCATTCGTCATCGCGGCAATCGCATCGCCGACGCCCAGCGGTTGCTCCAGCGTAGTCCAAGTCGCGGGACGATCTTGCTGGTGACGTTGTATGCGCAGCGCCATTTCATCGTCTCGCGATTCAGCCGTGGCAACGAATAACAAATCGTTGCCGCCGAGTTCATGGGCCAAGTCTTGGCCGAAGCGACTTTTACCGCTGCGGACCCCACCGAGCACCAGCACGATATTTGATGAACTCAAAACTCGACCCCTCGCTGCGGTTTGATCCCGTGACCATAGGGATGCTTGATGACTTTCATCTCCGACACCAGATCAGCCATTTCGATGATTTCCGGTGCGGCATTGCGGCCCGTCAAAACCACATGCAGCATTTCACGCTTGCCCGCGAGTTCATCGACGATCGTCGCCACCGGAATGTATTCGTACTTCGTCGCAATATTGATCTCGTCCAAGATCACCAGGTCGAACGATGGGTCGCGAATCAACTCCACTGCCTTTTGCCAACCTCGTCCTGCGGTTGCGATGTCTCGTTCACGGTCTTGGGTTTTCCAAGTAAACCCTTCGCCCAGCGTATGCATTTCGACCGGCAT
>DNWZ01000377.1:5116-5348 GCA_003506095.1 Planctomycetaceae bacterium
CCATGCCGAACGATGCGGTCGATTTTCCTTTACCGCCGCCGGTGTGAACGATGATCAGACCCTTCTCGCGAGTCGCCTCGGCAAGTTGCTTGTCTTTGATTTCGTTCACGCGTTCCATGCGTTCTTTATGCTTTTGGTTTACTTCATCGGCTGATGACATGCGATTGCTCCTGTGGCCAGATCATTTCGTTCAGTTGTTTCATATCAATGTGCGATTCAAAGGCATCGGCTA
>DNWZ01000523.1 GCA_003506095.1 Planctomycetaceae bacterium
CCGCATGCTTCGGTTTGCCAGTCTCGTGATCAACACCAAACGACGCAGCATTCCCTTGGCCACCTTTGAGTCTCGAAGCTGCCCCATCGTTTGTGAACGACGACAGGCCAGCAGCGATCGCGTTGTTCGATCGCGGTTCAACCTTCACGTTGTATGGCGGATCTGTGTTGACGAGGTGGATGACAGCGCCGGCCAGCAAACGATCCAGGTCTGCCGGCGATGAGGAGTTTCCACAGAGCAATCGATGGTTACCGAGGATCCAAAGATCGCCAGGTTGAGTGACCGCTTCGTCTGGCGGCTCGGGAATGTCATCCGGATCAGTCAGGCCTTCGTTGACGCCGGTATCCAACAGCTTTGCAAGTTCCTCAGCCTTGAAACCGAGGAGCCCGAGATCATAGTTCGCTTCCTGCAAAGCCGACAATTCGATCGGCAACAGATCGTAATTCCATTCCGCGATCTCAGCGGTTTTATTATCGGCGATCCGATACGCACGAACCTGCTCGGGCGTGAGATGCGAAGCGACCACGACTGGGACGCGATCTAGACCAAGCTTCTGCGCCGCCTTCAAACGCGTATGGCCGACGATGATGACGCAATCGGAATCGACAACAATTGGTTGCGCGAATCCGAATTCTTTGATCGAAGCAGCGACCGCGTCGACGGCTTTGTCGTTGTTGCGAGGGTTGTTTTCATAGGGACGAACTCGATCGAGCGTCCACATTTCAATCTGCAAAGCATTGATGGTTGACATACTGGTGTTCCTTCCTTGATGGACTCGTGTTGGTAATCAATCTCTGATCTTTGGGGGGCTTAATTGGCGTTGAGGGGTCTATGCTGTGTTTGCAGCGCGTCGACTCTGTGGGTTCTCGCTGCCTTTCTTCGTGCTTTGCGTAGCATTCGTTTCAATGCGTCATCCCAGGTTGTTGGCTGCGGCTTTGATGGTTTCGAAGCCACCTCGCCCGCTTCGCGCTTTGCAATCGCACGCCTGGCGGCTGCGTTGAATCGCTTCAATTTCCGACGCATGGCTGTATCCCAATCCATGAAAATCTCCTTGTGAAAATGGGGCGAAAGTCGCCCGGACTAAAAAAACAAACTGTGTCGAGTAGCGCGGCTGTTCCCGCAGCCCAAGAACGCGGTGGTTTTTGGGGGAGGACCCATCGTTTGGGGCTTGCGAGTGCCATAGTGGCAGACGCGTTGTGGGGGCCACTGTTGGCCCACTGACGCAACCTCTCGCTGACTGGGCATTCCATTCGAATGCGGTGCAACGGCCGCGACGTGGGGCAACGTGCGCGTTGTTGGATTACGAACATCGCTATACCTCCACGCTGTTCGAGCACGGAGAGTTGGCTTGCTCTTTGACGAAGTCTTGAAAGCGCTGGCCGAGATGAATGTGCAGGATTCGTGCGTTGGCTAGGCACTCGAATTGCGATTGATTCAGTGGGTACGTGGTAGCGAGAATCCAGCGTTTGATGTTGCTATACGAACGATAGAGATTGATCTGTCGAATCACATCGCTGACCGGTACGTCGGACGACTTGACCTCGATGGCAGCGATCTCACTATCCCGCTCGACGAAGTCCTTACTTGGTTCCCATGTTGTGTCGGCGGGTCGTGATTGATAGTAATGGCGACGCTTTTGGACGTTGGTATAGGCCTCTTCAAGTTCAATTCGTAAGAACACGTCAATGAAGCCAACCGTGGTGCGGTATTGTCCGACACCCTTGTCGATCTCATATTCGCATGCAGTTCGAACCTCTTTTACGAATCGGCCCGATTCGCATTTCATCTCATACCCAGCTTCGGTTCTGAAGCACTGTGGTCGGTTGGAGTACTCAAGGTTTAGAAGCTTCGCAATTCGCATTGAGACGTCGGGCGTCGCTAGGTAGCGGCAAGCGATGTCGTGGAGCGGATCGCGTCGGTCTGGATCAGCGAAGCCTAAACGGGCAAGTAGAGTTCGTTCGTGAGCATGCATGGTGGTTCAGCCTCCTGTGACTGATTGCGAGGTTAGCGAGGTTACGTAAAACGGCGTTTGAGAGGTAACCTCGCACTTGGATGCGTAAAAGAAGGCCAAAAACATTGGGTTTTTGACGATTTGCGAGGTTAGCGAGGTTTGCGAGGTTATTTTCTTACCCCTCGCATATAGGAGAATGTACATGTACATGGCATGTACATTGATTTTGCTATATGTGAGCATAGTGAAACGTAACCTCGCTAACCTCGCAAATTGCTTTATTCCCTGGGGTTTGCGCACTTCGGTTGCGAGGTTACGTCCAAAAACCCGATTTGTAACCTCGCAAAAATGCGAGGTTACGACTTCAATTGCGAGGTTACGAGTTTTGAGGGGCAATGCGAGGGCGAACGCATCTAAGGCCTTAGCTTGCGGATACTTACGATCACATTGGCTCAGTGATTGGCTAGTTTTGGCGTACATGTACATCGTCACGTACAAGCCCATGTACATCGCCATGTACGTCGTGATGTACATGATTTGCGCGGCAAAAAACCCAATGTTTTTGAGCATGTACATGGCGATGTACATCGCGCGCACATGGCCTTGCATGTACATCATCGCGTACAAAGATGTACGCGACGCGACCTGAAACGTAACCTCGCTAACCTCGCAAATGATGGTCGAGTTACTCATCGCCGCCCTCCATGTCGAAGAGCGTTGTGGGTGGCGCGTTGGGATTAACGAGCTTCCACAAGCGAACATGGCGATTGGAGTTGATGCCAGCGTCTGTTAGCTTCCGGCCGTTAAATATTCGACCTCGAAGCTTAGAGAGCTGCCGACCTAACGAGCGTTTGAACGAACCGTCGCCTTGGTTACGGTTGATAACCAGTGGGCCTGGCAAGGCTTGTATGAGCGGATCTTCCAGGTACTCAACAGGTGCGTCTTTGGCTGGAAACACTACTCGACAAATGTCGTCGGCTGTTAACTCGCGACTACCAAAACGCTCCCACCAAACGTCAAAGAACGCAGTCCATTCCTGGAGCGATTCATCTTGGACAACTTGTGTTTGCTCGCGATTAGTCAGAAAGCCAGGAATGCCGGCAAACGCCAAAACGCTGCCAATGGTGTCTGCCCACTCTTGAAAGCTTCCAAGCGTCGGTACTGATGCCTTGGGCTTACCATTGGTGTACCAGGCCCGGATGATTGTCAAAGCAGCCGATAGGAGATCACCGCGATTGTCGGTGACATAGCTGATGA
>DNWZ01000791.1 GCA_003506095.1 Planctomycetaceae bacterium
AACGTGCACACGCGCACACATCAAGGATTTTATGTGTTATTTGTGCGCAATATTTGATTGTGCGTGGCATAATCGTGGCCGTAAGCGAACCCAGGGCTCCACCGCCCCGCCTCCTTCTTTTTTTTTGCACGCACCCAGTACAACCCGGTCGATTGGGCATTGACTTGGCTGGCTAAGCCATTTTGAAAGCAAATGCGGACGGCAGCGGGAATGCTTTTTCGGAATTCTTTACAATGAAGATCTCACTTTTTAAAAGGCGAACAGCGAATATAAGAAAAAGATTGTCGCCGACGTGCGCGTTTTTCCATATGTCCATAGAGACATTTTTTTCCTCGGCGAGGTTTGGTAGCTACCAACCCCGTCTAGGGTGGGCCGCAGGGTTTTCGTACTTATCAACTGAATCACCATGCAAGATTTCGCAATTCCACGATCATCGGCTGACCACACCGCTCCCGCATCTCCGATTCATCGCGAGATTCCGCCCGCTTATCTGATTCTGACCAACGAATCGATAGAAAGTTGGTGCGCAGCGATCACTTCGACCCGAAAGTTGATCGGCCGCAAGAAACGGTGTGATATCCTGATTCCCCCCAAGTTTCTCAGCGTCTCGCGTGAACACGCGTGGATATGGGGCGATTCGACCGGCATCATGATCCGCGACAAAGAATCGACAGCCGGAACTCGAATCAACGGAGTCGATATCGGAAAAGGGCAAGAGGCAAGCGTGGTCATCGGTGACCGCATTGCGCTGGGGACCCTCGAGTTGCAGGTAACCGACAACCTGCCGATTCAGCGCCAACTGTTCGCTGAAACAGGCGTTTTGATCGACGAATCGATGGACAGTGTCGATCCGTCGCGATTTTCGCCTACAGCCCCACGAACTTTGTTGGCCAAATTGACCAAAGCCGAGTTCTCGATCGTGTTGTGGATCGGTCGCGGTTACTTCAAGGACGACGAAATAGCCAACAAGTTGCATCGCAGCCCCAATACGATCCGCACCCAAGTGAACAGCATTTTCCGCAAACTGGGGGTCCATTCGCGAACCGATTTGGTGAATCTGATTCGAAATCCCCAGATCGAAACCGGCGGCGATACGGTCGACGAAGCGTCTGATCATCCCGCCGAAATATAGGCGGTTACAGGCCTGGTTATGTCATCACGCGGGGCTAGCAGCCCGGCATGAAGCGGCTACATTGCTGGCACACTTTCGTCGACAACCAAGTATCCACCGTCTCGAACACCCACTCGCCCCATGCCTGCTTCCCTTCGCATCGCCGTCGGTGGCGACCACGCTGGTTTCCCGCTCAAAAAACTGGTCATGGAACTGGTCCGCGGCCCCTCATTCGGGATTGACGTCGGCGACATCATCGATTGTGGAACTGACGATGAAGCGAGCTGTGATTATCCCGATTTTGCCGAAGCGGTTGCGCGTCAAATCGTCAGCGGCAAAGCCGACCGCGGAATCCTGGTTTGCGGCAGCGGGGTAGGCGTCAGTGTGGCTGCGAACAAAATCGCAGGCATTCGCGCGTCAATCTGCCACGACACTTACTCCGCCCACCAAGGGGTCGAGCACGATGATATGAACGTATTGTGCATCGGAGCGCGAGTTATCGGTTGCGAGTTAGCGTTTGAGATCATTCGATCGTTTCTGACCGCGACCTATCAACCTCACGACCGCCACGCCCGCCGACTGGCGAAGGTTCTTAAATTAGAATCGCAAGGCCTGTCATAAAATCTGGCTAAAAAAAAGAAGCCGCATCAGCGCACACCGGAAGTCTGGCGACATCCGCTATGCCTAAACGCGTCACTTATTGACCACGGGATGCACAGGCCGCAGACCTTTGCTTCTGGCGAGCGATTCGGGTAAAATGGAAACGGCGTTTAACCGAACGTCCCCCGCCTTCGCATCTACCGCCCATGTGAGCCCTCCCCTTGTTGACGACGACTCATTTTGGCAATCGCCACGGTCATCTTTTAAGTCTCCCTACTTTTCGACTGGTCGTTGCGAAACGATGGATGTTGATGGCCTGGATGGGGACGCTCGCAATCGCAGCGTGTTTTGCACCATCCCCGACGAATGCAGAGGAAAGTGCCGTCACCGACCAGAAAATGGTGTTCTTCGAAACGAAGGTGCGACCGTTGCTGGCTGAACATTGCTGGTCATGCCACGGCACAGACGAACAAAAGGGAGACTTGCGGCTCGATTCGTTGACCGCAATTCACGCCGGTGGCGAGTCTGGGTCGGCACTGGACGTGGATGATCCGGCGGCAAGCCTGCTGTTGGAAGCGGTACGATACGAGTCTTACGAAATGCCGCCCTCGGGCAAATTGCCGAGCGACAAAATCGCGATTTTGGAACGTTGGGTCGAGATGGGGGCACCGTGGCCCGGGCAAACGGTTGACCATGAATCGATGCCACCGAAGTCGCCATCGGGAAGCAAAATCAGCGATGAAGATCGTAAATGGTGGGCTTTTCAACCGCTGACCAAGCCAGCCGTTCCTGATATCTCGTCGATTCAATCAGGCGATGGCCCGTTGTCGACCTTGGCCGCAACCCGCCACTGGAAAGATAATCCGATCGATGCGTTTATTCTTGACGCCATGTCTTTGCAATCGTTGCATCCCGCTCCGCCGGCCGATCGCGTTTCGATCGTTCGGCGTCTGTATTTTGACTTGATCGGATTGCCACCAACGCCTGACCAGGTTTCGAACTTTGTCAAGGATGACTCCGATGGTGCCTATGAACGACTGGTCGATCGATTGCTCGACAGCCCCCAGTTCGGCGAGCGTTGGGCGCGGCACTGGTTGGACTTGGTCCGCTACGCCGATTCCGATGGCTATCGTATCGACCACTACCGCCCCAATGCGTGGCGTTATCGAGACTATGTGATCCGAGCCTTCAATGAAGACAAGCCTTACGATCGCTTTGTGCAGGAGCAACTTGCCGGTGATGAGTTGTTTCCCGGCGACAGCGACGCATTGACCGCGACCGGTTTCTTAAGGCATTGGATTTATGAATACAACAACCGTGATGCATTCGGACAATGGCGAACCATTCTAGAAGATGTGACAGATACGACGGGCGATGTCTTCTTGGGGATGGGGATGCAATGCGCAAAGTGCCACGATCATAAGTTCGATCCGATCCTGCAACGCGATTATTATCGCTTGCAAGCTTTTTTCCAGCCGCTGATGCCTGCCGACGCTGCGGTGCCGTCGCCTGGGGCGCGTGAGCAGTACGAAGCGGAACTGGCGAAGTGGGAAGCGGAAACGAAGGATCTGCGGGATAAGATTTATGAGATCGAGTCGAAGTACCATGCAGCTGCCACTTTGACGGCGGTCGAAAAGTTTCCGTTGGAGTCGCAGGCGATTTACAACAAGCCAATCGACCAGCAAACACCGCTCGATCGACAGATTTCCTACCTGATTCAACGACAAGTCGATTTCGAGTTCGAGCGTTTGGATGCCAAGTTCAAGGGCGACGACAAGGAAACAGTGCTGGCGCTGCGGCGTGATTTGGCGAAGTATGATGCGAAAAAGCCAAAGCCGCTGCCGGTTGCGCTGACAGTTCGCGACGTCGGCCCACAAGCGCCCGAGACACTGATTCCCAAACGCTCCAAAGAGCCGGTTCCACCTGGTTTTTTGACTCTCCTGGACGACAGCAACGCGGATATTCAACCGATCCCCGACGCACCGACCACAGGTCGACGTGCGACGCTGGCACGTTGGCTGACACAGCCCGACCATCCGTTGACGCCACGCGTGATCGCCAATCGTCTGTGGCAATATCATTTCGGCCGCGGTCTGGCACCCAACAGCAGCGACTTCGGCAAACTCGGTGGCCAACCGACTCACCCCGAATTGCTCGATTTCTTAGCATCCTATCTGGTCCAGAACGATTGGAGCTTAAAGACGCTGCATCGGTTGATTGTCACATCAGCGGCTTATCGTCAGTCGACATCGCATCCGCAGTTTTCAGCGCTAACGGTGATCGACCCTTCGAATCGATATTACTGGCGAGCCGACACGCGGCGTTTGGATGCCGAACAGATTCGCGATTCGGTGCTGGCGGTTTCAGGCACACTGATCTCCACCGCAGGCGGCGAAGGTGTGATGGGCGACACTCCACGCCGCACCATCTACACACGTTCGATGCGCAA
>DNWZ01000046.1 GCA_003506095.1 Planctomycetaceae bacterium
AAGCATTACAAACCCTCGCTCGCCGACTTGGCAAAGAAGGTTCGTGGAGTTACGCAGGCGGGCATTGGCAAGGAGGCGTTAGCATTGCTGCGAACCAAGTTCCGTACAATTGATTCCGTTGGGCCCGTGTGGGCTGGTCGAACAGCTTCAACGGCTGGTGAAGACGCAGTCCAATTTCAACGTTCGGCATACGAAGACGCGACTGAGCTTTTCCAACGGCTCGATGCGATTTGAACCGCCCCTTCCGCATGTTCTATTTACCAGGTGGCCGGCCGATTTAGCACCAGCGAAATTGATCGTTGGTTAACAGGTTATGACGAGTGCCAGAGGGCATGATGTTTTCGACGAACCGGCAGAAAGCAATCACCCGAGCGGACACGAAACGCCTAAGTCGTTACATATATGGGCGTTAGGTTGACGCACTCTCAGAGAATCTTTGCAGAGAGCGTTCTGTACGGGGAGGGGCTGGAGTTGGCTTCAAGGAATCCCGACGAACGGAGCCTGTACGAGGAGCGGCTGAAGATGAATCGCGATGAGCGGGTTAGGAATTTCCGCGCACAGAAAAAGGCCGAGTCACTTTTTGCGCGGAAGTGGCGATTCCTACGGCATTGAGCGAAATGGCGTCAGGATGCTCGAGTGAGTCACTTTTCCATTCGTTCAAAGGTTCGACGACCATGATAAAGAATGACTGCTGTCTGAGACGGTGTAAATCCAAGATCGCGAAGACCTCCACTTCCGAATTCCTCCGCGGCACTGGTCATGATATTTGTAGACGTACGCAAGGTTGCAAACGGTACTCCAACATGCCCAAGGCCGAAAGCATGCCCCATTTCATGAGCCTGGGCATTCTGGACATTGTTATTGAGACGTTCCCAGTCAAGCAATACGAAAGGGCGATTCGAATTTCTCTTTCCGTGGGATGTTATGTCGGCGAAGCCTTCTTTCGGGGAATAGCTATCTACGATGTAAATATTGATTGCGCGTTTATCACGCATAACCGGGTCGATAACGTCGTTGAACGCCTGCGCAAAGACCTCGGTATCATACTCTTCTTGCCGATCTCCAATTGTAAGGAGCGTGCTCGCAGTGCCTTTCGCTTTGAGGTAATCAGTATAGCCGGAGAAAGAGAAAACCGCAGGTTGGAATCCATCAAGCGTGCGGAACGTCGCGTTCAATATTTCCACTTCACGTTCGCACTGCTCCCTGGTTGCCAACGAATGCGTTTTTGGATTCGCAGTTAATACGCAGAAATGTAACTTAAACGCCTTGCGCTGCGATTCGATCTCTTTGTTAATTTCACCTCTTGCGGTAACACGCGTCGTCCACTCCGACCACGCCCTTGCTTCATGGCTATCTGGATACGCCTCAAGGTATGCTTGCGCCGCTTTCTTCGCCTCATCAAGTTGCACGGAGTCGATTAGCAACTGAGTTCGCGCCGCCAAAATATTTTCGTCGCGAACCCCTTGATCATACATGGCGTTGAAGTTGGCAAGCCAGCCGGCAACTGCAAACGGAAAACGCCCTTTGCTATACAGTGGAGAAAGCGAACGAGCGTGGCTCGCCAAGAGCGGAACAACGGAAAGCCGCTGATCAGGTGGAAATCGCCGGTCCGCGAGAATTGACTCGTATGCACGAACCCGGTTTGATCTTGGAAGTGACTCGATCTGACCATTAGGCTGCTGAGCCTCGACAGTGCATGCAAAAAAAAACAGCATCAATGGGACTACGAGTTCTTTCACTTGCATTTTTCGTTCACCTAATGAGAAGGTATTTATCGTCTTGTCGAGGAGCAATGAGTGCCGCGGAACTGTGGCCGGGTTATTCCTTCAATTGTACCTGCGCGGTACAAGAATGTCGCCACATTGAAACGGCGTGAAAATCGGGCTAGTTAGCCGCTGGTAGAGCGATTCATGTCGCCACATTAGAGACCATTGATGGCGGTAACGGCGCGGCTACGGCCTCAAATTGAAAATCGGCGCAGCATCGAACGCAGCCGGCGAGGGCGTTTTCAGCGTTTGGCGATTACGCCGCGGCTCGGGCAACTTCAGGTGCCCACCAAGTCCGGTGTGGCAGACTGCTTTGAGCTTGGCCAAGCCGCCCTTCGGCGTCTGGTCGCCTTGTTGCACTGGCGGTAGTGCCCCCCGATCACAGGCATGGGCTGAGCGTTACATTCAGCACCTGAGCGAGTGCCAATCGCAATTCTTCTCAAGGTATGTTAACCAGCATGACGAAAAGTTCGCGACCGGTACGGGAGTACCGAACCAGACCTGAACCCGTAAGTCCATTACCAGAAGAGACTTACGTGCACAATCGAGTGATTTGCCGGTCTCAAGGTTGGCGACAGAAAAATCGTGTCTGTGAAGCTACTTTTCCGCGAGCGCGGCACACTCAGAGCGACCCACCGGATCGGTCTCGAACTCAAAAAACCCAGTGTTTTCTGGCATTTCTGAAAACGAGTTCTCAAAAAAGGTTCGTATTCAGGGTTGGTACGGGGAGGGTTGTCTGCTTAAGGTCGAGATCTTTTCTGGCCTGTTTGCCGAATTCATTTGGTGGTCGATTTGATGAGCCGCTCGCCTCTTTCGTTTCTTCCCAACTGTAAGCCGGTTGTTAGTGCGGGTTGACGTGGCGATCTGTCATTGGGTGAAACTCGGCGGTCGATGATCGCCCCTGGAAGTCGATTCGCTTGCCCACTTGCGTGCTCCAATCGATTACCATTTATATTCAATCTAACGCGGACGACTTGTTTAACTGGAGAAAATCAAATGCGCTTTCGGTGGACGCCCCATTGGGGAGGTTTGCTTGTCGCCGTTGGTTTGGGTCTGCTTGCAGTCTTTGAGCTTGTTACGTCCACGGCGATTTTATATAAGCGTCGAGGTGCAGCGGTGCTCGTGAGCTTATTCCAGCAACCCTTTGAATATTGGTCGTTGACTTGGTTTCACCTTCTTATGGGACTTGGATTTGCAGCTATTGCGTTTGTCGATTGTAAATTCAGCAAACACCGAGCTTGGTTTTTCGTAGGACTGGTGCTCAGCATTTTTGTTATAAGTTACCTTGCATCCAAACTCTTAGCGTCGATGATGACGTAAGTTCCGTGGACACATCGCGTGGTACAAAAGTATCGCCACACCGAAACGGCGTGAAATCCCTGCTCAATTGCGACCGGCGTAGCGATTGGTATCGCCACTTTGAATAGCTTCGACGGCGATTCGGGGGCGGCCAAGACGTCAAATTGAAAATCGGCGCGGCACCGAATAACGGCGCTGCAAGCCGTCTGCTGGTCACGCCGCGGTCCGGTACGACTTCAAATGTCCGCCAAGCTCGCTGTGGCAAACGATCTTGTGCTTCGCCAGATCGACCACCGGAAGGCTACTTTTGCGTAACGCGGCACACTCCGAACGCCCCACCGGACCGGTCTTGGAATCTGTAAGTCCTGCATTTTGAAGTGTTTTACGAAAACACGGTTTTTGAAAAAGTTCGTATTCAGGGTTGGTACGGGGAGGCCTTGCTCCTTGTAGCTTGCGGCTGGTCCACGATAGCATCGTTTTCCCAATCAAATCAAACCCTTTCTGACGTGAGCATAAGGTCGCAACCCATAACACGTGTCTAGCGTGCTCGCTGCTCGATTCTCCAGAAAAGCGTCTTGTGCTGTTTTCTTCCTAATGAAATGAATACCCCATCCAAGTAACCTTCTGGGCATTTGCCACGCGCTCGCTCGCGAACGAAGTCGGCAAACTCTGGCTTTGCTATAAGCAATGCTGGATCGCCGTCGCTGGTTGTCGCCTCGTGCTTGCCAATGTCAACATTCCGTTTCGTTCCATCGTCTAGCAGGACAATCCCGGTAAGATGAAACGCTGGAGGAATGAGCTGAACTTTAGGTTCGACCTCAATGATTGCTTTTCGACTGTGCTGCGATTGCGTCGGTTCGCCGCTGCAGGCTTTGCTGGTATTGCAGCAGCGTTGCGGCGGCGCGTATGCGGCCAACTGTACTGGTGAATGCTGCTGCTTGTTCAGATAACGTTTGCTGCGGTTACTGATTTCGACGGTCAGTAGTGCTGCGTCCTGGACGATAAAAGTGAGGTGACTGTGTTTGAAGTAAAGGGTATCTTTTCCATGTCGCTTGAGCCGAGTCTTGTGCTTTCGATCGTACGTCTTTTGCCGTATGGTCTGCGCGAAGAACTCTGCGATTTTTGAATCGACCGTAGCGGGATCGAGTTCAGTGTCGGGATAAATGCATCCCCAGCGCTGGATGAACCGCTTGCGCGCGTGGTGGGTAATCCCGATGCATACCTGTTTCCCCTTGCTGTTGGTGTAATGCAGCCGAACGGGCCTTTTTTGGGATAAATCAGCTTTTTCCATGGTCAGTACTCCGGTCTGTGGAAAGCGTGACCGCCGTTAAGTAAGGAATGGCTAGCGAATACCGAAGAGGGTTAGTATCGCGAAGCTGTTTGACACGTTTGGTCACAACCGAAAATTTTTCGGCAACTTTTTTTCGCGCAAGTCGTTCTGATTGTTGCCGATGTATTCATGCGGCACATGAACGACACCACGCCGATAAGGCGCGATATCCTCGGGTCGGTTGATGCGGATATCGGCCTTGCCACGAATGCAGCGCGATTTCCTAGGAAAATGCAGGATTGCGAGTCAAAGCAAAGGTGTTGCAGTACGCAAATCCCCTTTTTGTAAATGCCGGGTTCGGCCGAGAACGTCGGTCATGGTGGCCGAAGCCGACTATGAGATTCACTGAGGCGAGACAAACAATCAAAATACTTGGAAACCAAAGGCCCGTAAACGCGGCGGGTGCGAGCGAGCACATTGAATGCAATTGGGGCGTACGACTGGCGTTGGTGGATGCGGCTGAGAAACAGAGGCAGGAGGTTCAGCGGATTGTCGAAACGCTTTCCGATGTGCTGAGCATCACTTGGAGTTTGCGGCATCGCGTTCTCACAAGACTGCTGCGAACGATGGCTCGTCTTTGCCGGGAATGCATCCGGATGGGATGACAATGGACCACCGAATCGTTATCGACCACCGCCGCTGCCTTTTGGGCGAAGCACAGCCAGCAATGGATTTGCCCCGCCACAGTCCGTCTGGCGGCCATCTAGGAGCCGAGAACATCGTCGTGCCAATCGACTACGACGTTGGGCTAGGTTGCGACTTCCTTACCCGTCGTCCCCAACGCCAGCCCAGCAGTTTTTGACCGACAGACGCAAACCGCCTGGTTAAATGGAGAGGCACCACTTTAAAGCTATTCAGCGTCCCGGAATCCATCGGTCATGGCTTGTATGATTCGAACCAACTCGTTTGCTATGGGCGATAAACTGCGTTCACGCAGCCTGACGATTCCAGCCTGCGTTGTCAGTGTGGGTCCGTCGATGGGAAGAATGACCAAACGCCCCTCAGCGACTTCCTCATTAACCGTGTCTGATAGCGCCGCACTGACTGAATTACCCGCCATCACAACGCGTTTAAGCATCGAGTAGCTTTCGCATTGAACGTTGGGCATCGGTCTTTGCATTCCCGCCAATTGCTCATGTTCGTTTTTGGCAGCGGCAAACCACCGGACTGCCCAGATCGGCATGCGTGGCGTTGCCAGTGGATAATCGAGCAGATCTTTTTGCGATAGGACGGAGCGATTGGCAAGAGGATGTCCAACTCGACAAAACCAGACGAGTTCCTGCTTCGGAAGGGGAATGCATTCGAATCGCTCGTCGTCGGCTCGCTCAAAGATGTCTGCGACAAAAAAATCAATTTCATTGCCTAGCAACCATTCTGAAAGTTGTTGCCAGTGATCGACCCGCACACTCACTTGGGTATGCGGGTGATGTTCGGCTACGGCGGCTATCGCGCGGGCGAGGTAGGATTCCGACATCGCTGGCCCCACGCCGATTGTCACCGTCCCCACCTGCAAGCCGAGAAAAAGATCAGCGGACCGACGCATTTCCGACACTTCCATCAGAATGCTTTTGGCACGAGTGATTACATCATTTCCAAGCGCGGTGGGGGCGATTCGAGAGCGAGAACGATCGAAAAGCAATCCACCCAACTGCTTTTCCAACCGCTGAATCGATTTTGTCAGTGCCGGTTGGCTCAGACCAACCGCCGCCGCGGCGCGCCCAAAGTGACGGTGCTGTTCCAGACTGAGCAGATTTTGTAAGTCTCGCAAGTCAAACATCGTGCTGGCTGCGGATTCCTGAGGCAGATCGGACGATTCGACTGGGTTATCGTTTAAGGTCGTTAAATTACCCTGGGGAATATTGCGGAGCAAGACTGTGAACTATAATTAAGTTCTACCCTCGGAAACGGTGCAGCATTCTTAGCTGGCCCACCCAGAAATCCCTTTTTCATCATCCCCCCCGGAGCACCTGAAATGACGTCGAATTACTGCAAGTGTTTATGCACACTTGCGTTAGCTATTACCTTGCTTGGAGCCGCTCAAGCGAGCGCCCAGAGCAAATCGAAGGCAGGCAAGCCGAATGTGCTCGTGATTTGGGGCGATGATATCGGCACTTGGAACATCAGCCACAACAACCGTGGCATGATGGGCTACAAGACGCCCA
>DNWZ01000122.1 GCA_003506095.1 Planctomycetaceae bacterium
GTGCCACGTTCTTCTGTGAGATGAACAGCTATGGGTTACCAGACAAGGTCGAAGATTATTACACGCTGCAGAAGGTCGCTTATGACCATCGTGTGCATGCGAACATTTTGCACTATTCGCATCACAACGCGGCGCCCGGGGCAAGAAAGTGTAATCTTGACATGCGGTTGTCATCGGGGCGCAGAATGGACAACAAGCGATACGATAGCATCGAACCAATGGCGACCTCCGCATACTGGGATGATTTCGTGGAAGCGTTTGGTCCCTACCTGGATGGATCGCTGTTCCGTGATGGGCATCGAGGCGCAGTGCCGGCACCTGGCTTTTACTTGACATTTCATGAAAGTTGGCCGCTTCATTGTCGTGCCTATTTCAATGGCAATCCGGATGCATATAAGGCGTTTGAGCATGCCCCTGCCTATTCCGAGACCTATGTGAACGTGTTGCAGGATTTCGCACGATTGGCGAAGTCAAAGGGATGGACCGACACGGGATTTCAGGTTTACTTTAACAATAAAGGCTCGCTCCATGAATTGACCAAAGCGCCATGGATTCTGGACGAGCCGTCAAGTTATTGGGATTTCCGCGCGTTGGCCTATTATGGCGAATTAACCGATCGAGGCCGTGCTGCCACGCCCGAAGTAATGATCGACTACCGCATCGATATATCTCGCCCTGAGTTTTGTCGTGGCGAATTAAGTCGGCGCGGCGACTTGTGGGTCGTTTCGTCGTGGGCGTTTGAGCACTACCGTCGATTGGTTGCCGACCGAATGCAGCAAGATCGATTCAAGGCGTGGATTTATGGCACCTCGAACCCTATCCACGAC
Organism: Planctomycetaceae bacterium; assembly: GCA_003506095.1. GTDB lineage: Bacteria > Planctomycetota > Planctomycetia > Pirellulales > Pirellulaceae > UBA6163. The sequence goes on from DNWZ01000122.1 coordinate 828, forward strand.
ACCAATCGTAATCTTCAAGCGTGGGCGCTGGACGCGTGGACTGCAGGGGCGACCGGAATTGTCCCCTGGCAAACGGTCGATGATTCAGGCGAAGCGCTGAAGACCGCTGATCAGTTGGGCATTTTTATCTTCGACCAGGATTCGGACGGTAAAACGGTCGTCCGGCACTCGATTCGGTTGAAGGCTTATCGCGAAGCGCAGCAATTGATCGAGTATTTGAATTTGCTGAAGTCGAAGCAGGGCTGGTCGCAAGATGAAATGAATCGTTTTATCAACCACTATGTCAACCTAAGCACCCAAATCAACAAGACCGACGAGGCGGATGCGGGAACATCAGCCTATGGGAAAATTTCACCAGTAGGACTCGAACGGCTCAAGCGAGCAGCCGCTGATTTACTGTCACGCAATTCAGCAGGTCACAGTTTGGTCGATTAGGCTTTGTGAGTTTAAGCTTTGCGGGCGAGCAGATCGCGAATTTCTTCGAGCAGTAATACGTCGGCTGGTTTGGCTTCGGGCGTTGCAGCGGCTTTTGCTTCCTCGGCTCGAAATCGCTTCATCGCTGTGTTCATCAGCTTGATGACCATGAAAATCGCGGCGGCTTGAATCATGAATGCGATCACTGCGTTGAAGAACTTGCCGTAGCTGATCGTTACGGCCTTTGTGTCGCCTTCGGCAGCGACAAGCGTGTAACTGAAGGATGAAAAGTCGACGCCGCCGACTAGGTATCCGATGGGTGGCATCAAGATGTCGTCTACTAATGATTTGACCAGTAATCCGAACGAGGCACCGATAATCACACCGACAGCCAAATCGATCACATTGCCACGCATGGCAAAATCACGAAACTCTTTAATCAGACTCATCTACGATTCCTTGTATTTTTTAAACGAACAATTGCTTTCGCCGCCAGGTTTGGCTGCTGGTGGCGGCAATTTCTCCCCCCGCTTCTTTTGCGTCAATGGCTCTGCAGAGAAAGATTTGATGGGACTGCTGTGGCGAAATTGGGGCAAGCCAGATAGGGCGTACTTTGGTAGGCTAGCGGTTGAAGATTTCCAGTTCCCGAGACAGGGTTGTTGCGTTGTCAGAATCTGAATTATCCGAAACCGTAAACGATGACTTTGATGAATCGGAAGATGCCAGCGATGGATCGCGTGACGATTCCGGCGGCGATGCTTTACCGGTTCAGATCGCCGGCAAACGGATCGCATTGGCCGGAAAGTTAGGCGGCATGAATCGTCGCGAAGCGAGCAATTTGCTGCGTTCTTTTTCCGCCACCGTTGTCGATTTGGACGCCCCGGTGATCGATCTGGTTGTCATTGGTGCCGAAGAATCGCCGCTGTCGGAAGCCGATTTGTTGTCGAGCGAATTGCGTGAAGCGGCTGCGAGCGGGCGTCTGGAGGTGATCGCCGAAACCGAGCTTTGGCAACGCTTGGGGCTGGTCGACATCGAACGCTCTGTGAAACGATTTTACACCCCTGCGATGTTGGCCGATCTGTTGGGCGTATCGGTTCGAGTGATACGTCGCTGGCATCGCCGCGGATTGATCGTACCGGCGCGGACGATGCACAAGTTGCCCTATTTTGATTTCCAGGAGGTCGCCACAGCACGGCGTTTAGCCGAATTGGTCGCCGCCGGGGCGAGCCCGCAGGCGATCGAGGATCGGCTTCGCGAGCTGGCCGAAGTGTTGCCCGAAGTGACCCGTCCGTTGGCCCAATTGTCGGTCCTGGTCGAAGGCCGGCATGTGTTGCTGCGTCAGGGCGAGGGGTTGATCGAACCGGGCGGTCAGTTGCGTTTTGACTTCGCAGCGACCGACAGCGATGACACGACGGCGCGCGAGAATCAAGAAATCTTTTCCTTTGCCGAACAGGTTCAACGTCGCCGAGAAGCGGGGCAGTCGCGGGGCGGAGCCGAGTCGATGGGTGAATTGCCGCCGGAGTATTCGCATCCCTACGCGGCGCCCTTCATGCCGGGCGACGAAGCGGTCGACGATGACCTGTTGCAGGCGATGTATGAAGCCGAAGACCGTGGCGATTTAATGCTGGCGATGGACTATGGGCGGGCGATTCTTGCTCGCGACGGTTTGCGTGCCGACATCTGTTTTCAACTGGGTGAACTGTTGTATCGAGATGGTCAGGTCGAAGCGGCCCGCGAGCGATACTTTTGTGCGATTGAGTTGGACGAAACGTTCGTCGAAGCGCGGACCAGTTTGGCGTGTGTGTTGGCCGAAACGGGACGGAATGATTTAGCGATCGCGGCTTTGCAGGGTGTGCTGTCGTTGCACGAAGAATATCCAGATGCTCATTACCATCTGGCCGCGTTGTACGATGAACTAGGTCAGCATGATGAAGCGGCAAAGCACTGGGAAACGCTTCGCCGTTTGGCACCCGATAGCCAGTGGAATCAACCACCGGCTATCGATGAGCAATAGATCGCGACAGGTGAAAGCCTGTTATTCCAGAGCCGACTCGTTCCACTGGAACCCGATACTCTTTTCGTGCGCTTGATAGTATCCGTCGCGTACTCCGACGACTTCTTGCACCGCTAGCATCGATGCCTGGAATCGCTGGATCATCTGGCTAAAGCGTTGATACAGTTCGTCGGTTGACGGTGAAAACTCAACAGGCCGCACGGCATAGAAGACGCTTTGTGGCGCGTTGGGGGCAACGCCCCAAGTGCCTTGTTGGCTGTTGAATACTTGCCGCATGAAATCTTCGCCGACGTTATCCAATTCAGGCACGTTGCCCATGAAAGCTTGCATACCGAAGCCGAACGAGTTCATCCAAGAAAACGGACCGACCGATTCAAACAGCAGTGGCGATTGATTTTCCGCGATCAGTTCACGAATCGGCTTATCCGATTTGTTGAACTCGGCTGAGCGCTTTTCAGCTTCGGCCTGAGCCAGCTTGCGAGCCTCGGCGGTACGGATTGCCATGATCACTTCGTCGCGAGCTTCTGCCAGCGTCGGGATCGCCGCATCTTTGTCTTCGGTCTTCCAGGAAACGAAGGAGATTGCGGCTTGGTCGTCGACTGTTCGCAGCGGGGCAAACAGTGGTGGACGTGCGATATACATCGATTGCAAGAACGACTCGCCACGCTGCATGCCCACTGCGGTGCCGACACCCAATGAGCTAGCGATTGAGAAATCCTGCAACTGTCGCGCATCGATCATGCCGGTTTCGACATAGGTTATCCCGAGCTTTTCAGCCAATTGTTTGAAGTCTGGTCGTGGCGGAATCTTGTCGGTCTTGTCACCGGCAATGGCACGAGCG
>DNWZ01000782.1 GCA_003506095.1 Planctomycetaceae bacterium
TGGCCGGTTCATCAGCAGGCTTGGCTGGTTCATCAGCAGGAACTGGATCTTCAGCAACCACGGGTGACTCAGAATCATCCGGATACAATAAGGCTCGAACAAGTCGTTCCGCACGCGGCTGATCCATCCGAGCGAGTGCATCCATATTGATTCCGGTATAGAAATCCAGCTCTTCATCCAATTGTCCGACCGCAACGGTACCAGGTACATCGACCCGCATTGCCCGAGCATCCGCGAACAGGGACGATGTGGATTGAGCACCTTTCGCAGGTGAAAAATCCATATCGTAGAATACGTGGAATCGTGGACTACCGCTCGTTGTCACTCGCATCCGCGCGACCAACAACAACGGAATCAATGACAGAAAAATCACTGAACCGATGATTACAAACAGCGGCTTGGGAATCAGTGGCGAACTATCATCGTCATACACATCATGGACATGCGATCCACCCAAGTCGGTTAACAGTTTCGTTACGCCACCATGGTTGTAACGCGAATCGCCAGCATCGATGAACAAGAAAAACTTGTCATCCGTTACGCGATCGAATCGCGGGTTACTGAACATCGGGTTGCTGAACTTTGGCAAACCGTTAAGCGCTAACATGCCAAAAAACGCACCGAACGATGCGAGCAAAATCGTCAACTCGAAGCTGACCGGAATGAACGCCGGCATCGAGAAAAACGGTTTACCCGAAATGATGTAGGGGTAATCGAACGTATTCATCCACACCTGCATCGTCAGGCCGATGGTTGTCCCCATCAAGCCGCACGCCAATGCAATCCATGGCAACGCAGTTGGTTTAATACCGAGCGCCTTATCGATCCCGTGGACCGGAAACGGCGTGAAGGCATCTGTCTTGGTGTAGCCGGCATCGCGAACGCGTCGACAAGCGGCCAACAAAGTGTCAACCGCGTCGAATTCGGCATACGTGCCGTGCAATTTTTTTTCTTGCTTGTCTGTCATAGGTATCGATTGAACGTCAGTGGTCGCCGTGATGATGATGAAGCTGGCCAGCGAGCGTCGATTTGACTTCGGCCATGTTGATGATCGGCATGAACCGACAGAACAACAAAAACAACGTAAAGAACAATCCGAATGATCCGATCAACATGGACCAATCAACCCAGGTTGGGCCGAAATAGCCCCAAGCACTCGGCAGATAATCACGTGAAAGACTCGTGACAACGATCACAAACCGCTCGAACCACATGCCAATATTGACGAAGATCGAAATCACAACAATCCGCCACGGGATCGTTCGGTTCGACTTAATCCAGAACAGTTGGGGACTGATCACGTTACAGGTAACCATGATCCAGTAGGCCCACCAATAGGGTCCAAATGCTCGGTTGATGAACGCAAACTTTTCTTCGGAAACTTGACCGTACCAAGCGATAAAGAACTCAGTACCGTATGCCAAACCGACAATCGTTCCCGTTGCAAGAATGACCTTACACATGTTTTCCAAGTGACGAACCGTAATCAATTTCTCGAGCGAGAAAATGGATCGTGCCGGGATCATCAATGTCAACACCATCGCAAAACCGCTGAACACAGCACCGGCGACAAAGTAAGGTGGGAAAATCGTTGTGTGCCATCCGGGAACCTGGCTGACCGCAAAGTCGAACGAAACGATCGTGTGAACGCTCAACACCAACGGAGCGGCGAAAGCAGCCAGCAAGGCATAAGCCTTCTCATAACGCATCCAATGGCGCGACGAACCGCTCCAACCGAGAGCCAAAATCCCATAAGCCATACGGCGATACTTATTTCGCGACCGGTCACGGAAAGTTGCTAAGTCGGGAATCATCCCCATGTACCAAAACAAAAGCGAAACCGTGCCGTAAGTGCTAACTGCGAACACGTCCCACAACAATGGACTGCGGAATTGGGGCCACATCCAAAGGTTTAAGCTGGGATAGGGAGCTAACCAAAAGGCCAACCAGGCACGACCGACGTGGATCCCCGGAAAGGTTCCCGCACAGACGACCGCGAAGATCGTCATCGCTTCGGCGGCTCGGTTGATACTCGTTCGCCAGTCTTGTCGGAACAGGTACAAAATCGCCGAGATCAACGTACCGGCGTGGCCAATACCGACCCAGAAAACGAAGTTGACGATCGGCCAACCCCAGAAAACCGGGTTCATGTTACCCCAAACGCCAACGCCTGTATAAATCAAATAGGCGATACAAATACCGAACCATGAGGCCAGCGTGGCGGAGATCATGAATCCGATCACCCACGCCTTTGTCGGCGGACGCTCGGCGATTTGCGACACCGCTTCGGTGATCGTGCTGTAGGTCGAGTCACCAAGAACCAGCGGGGCGCGTTCGCCGGGCCGTTCAACGGTATTATCGAGTCCCTGAGTTATTGCGAGTGACATTGTGCCAATTGATGAAAAAGTGCTGAGTCGTTCGGGATTCTAGTTTCGCGACAGGAAGATCCTCTCATCCTGTCGCTGCTGGCCTATCGGCCTAGAAAGCATCAATGAGCTTTCTCTGCGGTCGCCTTTTCTTTTCCGTGATGGCCATCGTCATGATGACCATCGCCGTGACCGTGTTCGCTGCCGTGTCCATGATCGCCATGGTGCTTGGGTTCACCGTATTCGACCAAATCATTCAATTGAATGCTGGTCATCAATCGCGGGTGAGTGTTGCGAACCTTTGCAAGATAAATCAACCGCGGCTTGGTGTTCAGTTGTGACAACATGCCATAAGCACGAAGATCAGCTTGCTTTTTCGTAACAACCGCTTCTTGGTCCATGATATTGCCGAACTCGATCGCCCCGCTTGGACAAGCCATTTGGCACGCAGTCTTGATCTCGCCATCGCGAACTGGTCGTCCGCCATCTTTGCGAGCTTCTATCTTGCCTTGTTCGATCCGCTGTACACAGAATGTGCACTTTTCCATCACACCGCGACCACGAACGGTCACATCTGGGTTCAACACCATCGCTTGCAATTTGCGATTCGCGTTCTCAATGTTGCTCGGGTAAGCATCGATGCCATAACCGACACCGATTTCTTTGTTGTAATTAAAGTAGTTGAATCGGCGAACCTTGTAAGGACAGTTATTCGCACAATAACGTGTGCCGATACAACGGTTGTATGCCATTGCATTGAGCCCTTCGTCGGTATGCACGGTCGCGGCGACCGGACAAACCTGCTCGCAAGGGGCTGTTTCGCAATGCTGGCAAGCCATTGGTTGCTGGACAACGTTGGCATGATCGACATCGCCTTGGAAGTATCGGTCGATACGCAACCAATGCATTTCGCGACTGCGAACGACTTGTTCTTTGCCAACGATCGGAACGTTGTTTTCACTCTGACAGGCGACCACACACGCATTGCACCCAATGCACTTGTTCAAGTCGATCGACATGCCCCATTGAGGCAAGTTTGGCTTGGTGTCACGAATCACCGCCATCGGTTCACGGAATGGTGAGCCTTCAACTCCAACCTTCGGAACGTGCGGCCCCTTGTCTTCGACAAAGTGATCATTCTTCTCAAACAACGCAACCGTGCCCTCTCGGATCAGAGTAAAGCTGCGGCGCTCGGTCTCCTCTTGCCCAAGCTGATCAATCGCCCAGTGGTCTTGGGTGCATGCGAGTTGAAAATCGACATAGCGCGGTCGCGCCTCAATGCCGGTTGCGAGCATCATCGTATCGCTCAGACGAACCGGCGAGACGCTCGTACCCACCACATCAACGCCTTCATCCGCAAACCCGCCGATCATCCCTGCGCGTGTCCGGCCGTAACCGATCGGCGCGGTGATCACGCCCGGCGCACAACCTGGCATTATGAATACGGGCAACTCCACCTGGGCATCGCCACGACGCAGCGTCACCATCAAACCATCTTTTACTTTCAACGCCTTGGCGGTCCGCGGGCTCATTACCGCAGCATTGCCCCAAGTGACCTTGGTTAACGTTTGCGGCATCTCTTGCAGCCAACCGTTGTTGGCGAAACGACCATCATAGATTCCATCGGCGGGAACAAACAGCAAGTCAATCGCGTCCTGGTCGACGTCCATATCGGCCGACAAAACGGCATCGGTCAGCGGACCGGCAGGACCAGCGTAGGCGGCATCGCTCATCGCGATTCGCATCGAGTCATCAAAACCGTCGTGCAACAGCTTTCGCCACTGCCGCTCCGACACGCCTGCGCCAGAAATCACGTCAGCCGTTCGACGCACGATCGCGTCACCGGACCGCTCATCATCGCCCAACATCGCCGCAATCACTTCGATCGCACTGCGACCACCCAACAGCGGCAGAATCTGCGGTTGGCAAATGCCATAAAGCCCCTCATCGCTCACCACGTCGCCCCAGCTTTCCAGCGGATGCGCCAGCGGCAACGACCATTTGCAAACGGCCGCCGTTTCATCGTCGTATTCGCCGAGATAAATCGAGTTTTCGACCGCCGAAAGGGACGCAGCAAGCTTCACATCGCCCGGGGCAGTGAATGCCGGATTGTCACCCAATATCAACAACGACTCGACCTTGCCAGCATTGATCGATGCGACCAAATCGGCCAACGAAACCGTGTCGCCTACGCCTGCATCGGCGGCTGGCAAGAACCGCTGAATCTTGCCCAACGATTCGAGCTTGCTGTTGATCCGAATGCCGGTCACCACAGCGTCAACCCCCAGCGATTCGCCGACGACAACAACCGCCCCTTCACCGGAAACCTTGGCATTATGCAAATCTTTGGCGACGACTTCCAAGAAAGTCGACAAACGCTCCGCCGGCTCAAGCTTGTCAAAACCGATTTCAGCCGGCTCGGTCGACAGAACCTGCACCCCGGTCAACGCATCGATCTGACGCTCCAATTCAGCCAAAAACGCTGGCATCTGGCTCGGTCGCAGCGGCAACCGCGAATCAGCCGATACGCCCGTGTTGGTGTATCCGCCTTCGACGCAGTACAACCGATTCATCTCGCCATCGGGGTCGCGATGGTCCGCGAAACCCTTGGCATTACGAACGAATCCGGGGTCCGAATCGAACAAATCCGCCTGCACCGTCAAAATGATTTTCGCCGATTCAAGGGCGAGCGATTGTCGGCATGGCGAGCCGATCGCTTGCTCGGTCGCGAGCCGCATCACATCGCCACGAACGCCGTCGTAACGACAGACCTTCATCTGCGGCAATCGCTGACGCAGGGCGTCGACCATTCGCACCACCGACGGCGACTGAGTCGGCGACATCAACAGCGCAAACGACGCCCCCTGGTTTTCCTCAGCAGACTTTACCAGCGAACCAGCGAACTGGTCAAAATCAGCCCAAGTCGCAGGCTTGCCGCGACCCTTGCCATCGCGAAGCAAGATCGGACCACCATCGCCACGGCTGCGATCCGGGTCATACAAACCAAGAATCGAAGCTTGCACATAGGCATCAGTGCCCCCACGCCCGCCGGGAAAACCTGCATTCCCCTCAATCTTGATTGGCCGACCATCGACGTTGGTAACAATCAGGTTGCAAACCCGCCCAGCCAACTCGTAATTCGTCGAACGACCATAAGTCTCGCCTGGCAATCGACCTTCAGGACGAATTACAAACGGGGCGATAATTTCGGTCGGGTATCGGCACCCGGCTGCACCGGCCAGAGACAGCGACGCGGCCATCAACTGCATCCATCGGCGTCGCGACACACCATCGGGATATTCCGATGCCGCAACAGGAAACTCACGGTGCAAATAGCCACGCACAAAGTCATCATCCTGCTGCAGCTCATTCAAACTGCGCCAGTAACGATCGCGTGGTGTCTGAGACTTGTCGGCATCGGCGGTCGGAATCGAAGTCATTGCGTTTTATTTGAAGCGATTGAGATCGGATTTGTGGCAATAATCAAAGTCGCCAGCCAAACGGCGGGCGAGGCTAACGAATCTAGCGGTGACAGACTGCACAGTGAACTTGCGGATTGACATTCTTCTGGTCAATCAATTTCTTAGCCTCGGCCTCTCCATCCACTCCCTCAGGCCAAGTCCAATCCAGCTTCGTCACGAACTCCGACGGACGAATATGCGGCGTCGGATTGCGGTGGCAATCGATACACCAAGCCATCGACAATTGCTTGTCCTGGTGAACCACTTCCATTTGGTCGATCCGACCGTGGCACGACACACAGCTGACCCCAGCGTGAACGTGAGCGGCGTGGTTAAAGTAGACATACTCGGGCAAATTGTGAATTCGAACCCATGCCACGCTGCGGCCGGTTTCCCAGCTTTCGCGAATCGGCGCGAGCTTTGCACTGCCTTGATGAACGGCGGCCAACCCTGTCACACCAGCATCGTTCGCTGGGCTGTGGCAGTTGATGCAAGTCGCCGTCGGCGGAACCGCAGCATGAGCAGCGTCAAACACCGTGTTGTGGCAATATCGGCAATCCATTTTCAACTGGCCAGCGTGAATTGCATGGCTGAATGGAACCGGTTGCTCCGGCTTGTAACCGACGTTCAACGTTTCGGGGTCAGTGATCAACCCGCCTATCGCACCAGCGTAAACGCCACCGCCGAGCGCGGCGACGCCGACCAGCAGAAGTGCGCGGTTGATCCAACGGGGAAAGAGAAATCGTTCCATAACTCCGGATTTCCAAGGGTCCGGCGCCTTGTTGACACAGGGTCAGAAGGTCGCAAGTAAGATGCTTGTTCGATAGTTCGGCTGGCGGTCCAAATCACCGCTACCCCTTGCACGTGGCATAGTATCGTGATCAAGCCGCTTCGGTTACAAGGCCACAGATCACAAAGCGACATTGTGTCGCAGTTGGTCTAGACGCCGATTGAGCAACAAATCACGCGGTAACAACGTGCTCTTTGAATACCGATAAGCCTCCAGCATTCTGACAGCGGCTAATCGTCGCACTC
>DNWZ01000346.1 GCA_003506095.1 Planctomycetaceae bacterium
CGCCCAGCACACGCCCGCTAGTCCGTCAATCATCGATAATACGGCACGTTTTAGTTAGTCGCGTCGCTTTACGGTTTGTCGATCCATACTCACGGCATCGGTCCAAGAAGCGTGTCAACATCAAGCCATCCGCTGAACGTGGTTTTCATTGCATCGCAAACCGCTGGCATCTCGCTGGCTGAATGGTGACGCGACGACCGTACGAAACGCCTTCGCAAAAGAATCACACATTGAGAATGTTCATGGGATTCGTCGACCTTGAATCAATGCAGCCGATCGAGCCGGTTCCGTGCTGTCGTCTACGGGCACCGTATGGCCAGCACTTGATGCTGTCGTACTCGCAGATGGATGCGCACGCCGAGATTCCGATGCATCACCATCCCCACGAGCAAGCCGGTATTTTGCTCAGCGGCAAGCTGCCACTGACAAACGGCGACGAAACACGCGTTGTCGAGCCCGGTTCGTTGTCCATCATCCTACCCAAGGTAAACCGAAGCCGCGATCGTGGATTGCACGAAGGGCAGAGCGGCATTTCGGTATCTGGTGAGTGGCTTTGGACGCTGACATCAATTTCGCCAACGTCACTCGCCGCCGTCCCAAGTATCTCGACCGCGAATAGATGATTTTGTGGTTACAAAAACATCAAGCTGCTGGCCAAAGTGTGATCTGGACCAACGCATGCCTGGAGCACCGCGATTACGCACTAGCAATCCGCCGCGAGCTGGGCAGTTGGGCCAAGGCGATCGCCGCAGCTTTGCCTCCGGCGGGTGAAGGTAGCGGCTAATGATTATTCCGAATCGTTGGGTCACTCCACCGAGCCCAGAACCACGCGTAGGCCTATGACGAAGCTCCGACCGGCTGGCTCATCCATTCGGCGGCACGCCGACCGGCAGCTTACGGTGCTGCTGGCCCAACTGCCGCCGCGGTAGACGCGGTCAAAGCCTGCGGCGGGCCCCTGCGGGTCATCCTCAGGCGATTGCGAGTAGTAGTCCTCGCCGTACCAGTCGGCGCACCACTCATAGACATTGCCATGCATGTCGTAGAGTCCGAAAGCGTTCGGCTTGAACTTGCCGACCGGGGCCGCGAAGGCGTAGCCGTCTTGTGCGGCAATCGGCCAATCCCAGTCCGAAAACTTCGCCTTTGCTGAGGCGTCGGCCACGTTTGCCACCGCAGCCAGTCCCTCGGGACCGTCGCCGTGGTAGTAACGCGTCGCCGTGCCCGCCCGGCAGGCGTATTCCCACTCAGCCTCGGTAGGCAAGCGGTACAGCTTGCCCTCTTTGAGGCTGAGCCAGTTGCAGAACGCCACCGCGTCGGTCCAACTCACGTTGACCACAGGATGCTCGTCGGACTGTTCAAAGCCGACGTTGCGCCACGAATATTCTTTTGACTGGCCCAGTTCACCCGTTTCCGAATCGAAACCGAACGCCCCTTCGAACTCGGTGCCCTTCTCGGCGTCTGTCCGGTATCGAGTCTCCTCGGCGAATAGCCGGAACTGGCCGACAGTGATCTCGTGAACGCCCATGTGAAAGGGGCGTGTAATCCGCACGCGGTGCTGCGGGTGTTCGTCTTCAAAGTTGCTCGGGGACGGGCCCTCTTGACCCTTAAATGCTTGGGCCACATCCTCCGCCGCTTCGCCGCTGCCCATCAGGAACTCGCCCGCCGGAATCGGCGCTAACTTTATGCCTATCGAGTTCGTGACCATGGGGGACACCGCACTGATCGAAATCCATCCTGCAACCGCTTTGCCATCCTGTTGCAGGGTCACTGCCAACCAGGGAGGATTTACCTTCCCTACTACCAAGTGGGTGCCCGGAGCAATCGAAGCGAGCGTCTCGGTACCGGCGCGGAGCGCTGTAGGCTGGCGGGTGACGATGTCATCGCCCGGTTGGAAATGGGATGGCTCTCGAGTTAGCTCAGGTGCGTCATCGGCTTGAGTTGCGGCGGGCCAACTTCCTGCCAACACGGCCATCCACAGCACCACGCACAAGATCGACGATGTTTTCGTATTCATAAGTTATTCCTTTCGGTAACCGAATCGTTGCAGGCAACTCGGGACCGCCCTCGATGGACAGTTAACGTACGACCCGTGTTTACTCTACTGATACCGCTGGTGACAGCTTCTCAGCGGTTGGCGCAACGCTTGGTTTCGACAGTTTCCCGGAGCCACGACGGCAGCCAAGGTAAGCCACCATGTTAAATCAAAAGTCGGCGCATCAACAAACGATGCCGACGCCAATTCATCGGACTGCCGATAGGACACGCCGCGGCGATAGTGCGTAGGCGGCGATGGGTTTAAAAATCACGTGTGACTTTGGCGTCAGTGGCCACGACGTTGGGCAGTGCCGCGACTTATCGCGCGAGCGTATCGAAAGAAGGCTTCAGCGACGTTGAAGGTGCGGTTTAATCCGCTCCGTGTCGTCTCCTTTACCGGCTAATTACTGCGTCCGACCGGGATGAATCATCTAAATGTCGCTTGAAAAAATCGATCTGACGCTGGTGATAGTCGGGCTCTTTCCATAACCGATTGTGCCCATGGCCCGCCAAACGCCACCGTTCTGGCTGCACTTTCCAGTCCAACGACGACAGTTCGTCGAAATGGTCGATTCCGATCAACCGATCGTCTGCGCTGTGAACGATGAAAACGGGACAGCGAATTTGCCGCGCGTGCCGAATCGGGCTGGATAGCCGAATGTCCCGTCCGGTTACTCGGTTCAGCCAGAAACGAACGACGGGAGCAAGATGCACTGAGATACCTGCGTGTGCGAGGAAGTCGCCGACAACGCGATGTGCATCAGCAAATGGGCTGTCACACCAAAGTGCGCGAACGTTAATTACATTCATGGATCGCGAAAGTGCTTCCTGGTTCAAGTCGCCAAGCTTCGCTGCGGCGATCAAACAGGTGACCGCCCCCATGCTTTCGCCGCGAAGTCCGATTCGGGTTGAATCGATGCATAGACGATCAGCTTCATTTTGCAAAAAACGAATCGCTGCAATCACATCGTCGGCTTCATCTTGGCCGAGCGTGATTTGGCCGTGGCGATCGGATTGACCATGGTTACGCAGGTCGATCGCAACGACCGCGAATCCCGCATCGCAGAGCGACTGGGCACCTTGATCCATCATCGAGCCTTGGTAGCCCGGTTCATCGGGAAACGACCACAAGCAGTCTTTGTGGCTGTGAAATCCGTGAACCATCATGATGCAAGGAAATGGCCCTCCACCAGCGGGCCGAATGATCCAAGCGTGCAACCGATGCTCTGCATCGACCGGAATCCAAAACCGCTCGGTCGCGTAGCCGCGATCTTCTGGCCTTTCGACATCGGGGCTGACGTGGCCGCGAGGATCGAGCATTTTGCTGACAATCAGACGCCCTAACAAAAGCCAAGCGGAGACGCCAAGGGCGACAGACAACCCTCCTGCGATTCCCAAAGCGGTTACCTATGACATGGTCAGTTTCTTGGCTTTTGCACTTTAGTGTTACGGGCTTCTCTGGCGCAGCGTCGGGGGTAGCGTGGCCCCAACTTCCGTGGCGTCGCCGCTTTTCCGATCACGATTTGGAAATGTCGTGGGGATCGGCACAGCGACCCTTCCGGCTCGTTACCAACCCGCCTTTCATAACGCTTGGTATAGCGATTGGGGCCTAGGGTCAATCACTTGCGACTGGCCAAATCGTCTTGCGGCAGTCCCACGGCGATCAGTTCCAGACCACACAGAATCGGCTCTCCTTGTTTAGCGACCAGGTCGATCTTGATCGTCCCGCCGGTGCGGATGTTCGCGAACTCCTTGACGACGCCACGCATCACGCCGCCCGCTTCATTGGCGATGTCAAAATCTTTCATCACGACCTTGCCCTGGATGGCGATATCAAAAACCCGCGGCTCCTTTGGCGACGCATCGACAGTTCGCAAGCCTGACGCATCCACCGGCTCAGCGAAGTAAAGACGCACCATCATCTCGTCATCACTCAATCCAGAAACGGTTAAGCTCGAAATGCCTTCAAGCCCTGAAGCGGCAACCCACGGCCAACCCATGCCGCCGCGGATCCAAATTGAATGGCGATAAAACGCACTTGGCATTTCAGGAACCGTCGTAACCTGAAGCTCCGGGGCCGGGCCGCCGACCTGCGGATGTTCCAGCCACAACGTCCCCGCGTCGGTCATCCGTGCCCCGGGCGCACCCAAGTTTAACCCCAGTCGCCGAATCGACTGCGGTTTGCCTTCGCCCCACACCGCCCACTGCTCGTGGTCCGCCGGCAAACTGTACATCGCCAAGCCCAACGGCAACGGATAACTGCACGTACAACCCTGAAAGAAATAGGGAACGTTCAACAAGCCACCGGCCGG
>DNWZ01000330.1 GCA_003506095.1 Planctomycetaceae bacterium
ACCTGAGCCTGTTGAGGGAACTGCACAGCGAGGCGTCGGGTGATATTTTGGACGCAGCCGCCGATTCAGTTCAGGACGAGATCAACAGTCGGTTGCTGGAAGTGGAAAGCGACGAATTGTTGGCAATTGATGCTGCGATTCATCGCATGAGTGACGGCAGCTATGGTGTTTGCCAGGACTGTGGCAAGCCGATTCCGTTGCGCAGGTTGCAAGCGGTTCCGTACGTGGTCGATTGCATCGACTGTCGACGCATAGCGGAAAAACGCAGCGAAGCCAAAGCGACTGGTTGGGACGATTCAGTCGGCTACTACGGCTACTCCTCCAATTAATTGGGTTTCCGCGCCTGCGTGGCGACATGCCGTTTTTCGGATGACCTTCCGATTTGTCGAATCGTAATTGTCAAGAAGTTTGCTTGATGTCCTGACGATTTCGAGGCTAGTTTTCGAAGATTCGGTCTGGTGGACTCAAAAGCAATTATTTTTCCGAGTGGGAAGGTCACTCGGTTTTTTGGGGCAAGGGATAGCACGTGGTGAGAAGACGAATTTCGCCACGATTTTAACCGATGCTTGGTTTGAGGCTTCGGCTTCAAACCTCCCTCCCCCCCAGTCGAGAATTGGCCGATGTCAGAATCGCTTGCCGGGCGCCACTACGTGCGCTCCTTTCGCTTGAGTTGTTGTGGTTCGCTGAGCTGTCTATCGGCTTCACTGGTAATATTGTCGTGTTGCTCCGTTGCAACCGATGCGATTGCCCAGGCAGCGACGCCGCCCTATCAATCAAGACGAATTGGTGACCCGCCATGGCCGCCTTCGTCAAACGCGCCCCCGTTGCGTCAAGCCAACGGAGAATCGGTGGGTGATGCTCAGCCGATTCCGATCGAATCAACCAATCGCCAGTCGAGCGACTTGTCGGCCGATTCGCGTCGAAGCGAACTTTACGATCAAGTCGACGCCGATTTTGAATACGTCGATCGCTTGGGCGGTTTGGTCAAGCGAGTTGCCCGACTTGTCAAACCAAGTGTCATCCACATTGAAGCTCGCAAGGTCGAAAAGAAGCAAGGTCGTAGCGAGGCCTATGACGAAGCTGGGGCGGGCGTCGTTGTAGAGATCGCAGGCAGTTCGTGGATTTTGACAAATCGGCACGTCATCGCCGGGGCTGAGCTGTCGGAGATCGCCATTCGCACCGATGATGGACGAAAGCTGAGACCCAGCAAGGTGATTGCGGACGCTAGCACCGACGTCGCAGTGATGAAAGTGGAGGGTGTACTGCCGCTGGCGCGGATTGGCCGCAGCAACAGTGTCGACATCGGCGATTTCGTCATTGCGATCGGCAGTCCTTTCGGGCTCAGCCACAGTGTCACCTTCGGCATTCTCAGTGCCCGTGGTCGCCGCGATTTGACCCTTGGAAGCGAACGAATCGAGTTACAAGACTTCTTTCAAACCGACGCGGCAATCAATCCTGGTAACAGTGGCGGCCCCCTGCTGAACATGCGGGGCGAAGTGGTTGCGATCAATACGGCAATCGCCAGCAATGGCGGCGGCAGTGAAGGGATTGGTTTTGCGATTCCGATCGATATGGTGATGCGGGTTGCCGAAGAATTGGTGCGACACGGAAAACTGCGTCGTGGTTATTTGGGCGTTACGCTTGACCCCGATTTCCAGACGGCCGATTCTTTGCGAACGACCGGATCGCCTTTTGGTGCGTTGGTCAAAGACGTTCGGGCTGGTTCACCAGCGCATGAAGCACGTTTGCAGCGTGGTGATGTAATTTTGGAGTTTGATGGCGCATCGATCGAAAACGACGACCACTTGGTCACGCTTGCGGGGTTAACGATGATCAACCGCGAGGTCCCTGTTGTGATTTATCGCGCCGGGAAAAAGTACCGAACGACGATGAAAATCGCTCCCTTGAACTGATGCTGTCGCAGTACGCTTTCGGTGTTGGCGAAGTTGCTTAGAATGCGGATCCTTAGCAGACCTGCTGGGTCATTTTCCGGGCGTCGTTTTCTCGCTCCCGGCCACATTCCGAAAATCCACCAAGGGCAAACGCCTTGTTACGTTCCCACACTTGCGGCCAGTTACGCGTATCTGATGTCGGTTCCGAAGCGACCCTGTGTGGTTGGGTCGAAAGCTGCCGAGACCACGGAGGCGCTGTTTTTATCGACCTTCGTGATCGCTATGGCGCCACGCAGGTTGTGATCGGACCTCCCGAAGCGAATCAACAGCAGATCGATTTTGCTGGACGAATCGGCGCTGAATGGGTGCTCAAGGCCACAGGCGTCGTCTCGCACCGGCTGGAAGGGAAGACCAACGAAAAGCTTGCGACAGGCGACATCGAATTGAGATGCGCCCAGGTTGAGGTGCTCAATACATCCGCAGTGCCGCCGTTTGTCCCATCCCAGTCAGATTTGCCCAACGAGGACTTGCGGTTGAAGTACCGTTTTCTCGATCTGCGCCGGCCGCAAATGCAACGCTCGATGATCACGCGAAGCCAGATCATCAAGGAAATGCGTGATTATTTCGCCGAGCACGATTTTATCGATGTCGAAACGCCGATTCTGGGACGCAGCACACCCGAAGGGGCCCGCGATTACTTGGTCCCCAGTCGCGTGCATCCGGGGCATTTCTATGCTTTGCCGCAGTCGCCCCAGCTTTACAAACAAATCTTGATGGTGGCTGGTTTTGACCGTTACGTTCAGGTTGCCAAGTGTTTTCGCGACGAGGATTTGCGAGCCGATCGCCAACCCGAGTTCACGCAACTGGACTTGGAAATGTCGTTTGTCGACGCTGAAGACATCATCGCCATCATTGACGGCTTAGTGGCCCGTGTGGCCAAGAAAATTCTCGGCCGCGAGGTCCAGTTGCCCCTCGCCCGGATGTCGTATGAAGAGGCGATGCGTCGTTTCGGAAGCGATCAGCCTGACCTCCGGTACGCGCTTGAAATTGTCGACATCACCGAAATCGCCAAAACGGTTGAGTTTCGTGTCTTCCGCGGTACCGCTGATGAAGGTGGTTTTGTGCGCGGGATCAAGGTCGATGGGCGGGCCGAAGAGTTTTCGCGGCGCCGTTTGGACGAGTTGACGGAGTACGTTAAACGCGATTTTGGGGCGCGAGGGCTGGCGTGGTTCCGTGTCGAGCCGGACGGTTCGCTTTGGAGCCCGACGAGCAAGAACTTTACCGCCGATGAATTGAATCGCATTACGGCCGCGATGTCAGCAAAACCCGGTGATTTATTGCTATTTTTGGCTGACAGCTGGAACGTCACCTGCCGCGGGTTGGCAGGTTTACGAAAACGATTGGGTGGCGAACTCAAACTTTACGCCGCTGACTCGCTGCATTGTTCCTGGATCACCGAGTTTCCGATGTTCGAAAAGGATGATGAAACGGGCAACTGGCACGCGAAACATCACCCATTTACCGCTCCGCTTGCGAGCGATTTGCCGCTGCTGAAAACCAACCCCGAAGCTTGCCGCGCACAGGCTTACGACTTGGTGATCAACGGCAGCGAAGCTGGCGGTGGAACAATTCGAATCCATGATGCGGCGACTCAAAGTCAAGTTTTTGACCTCTTGGGGATCGACCAGGAAACCGCTCGCGATCGATTCGGATTCTTGCTCGACGCCCTGCGATTCGGCGCGCCGCCCCACGGCGGTATCGCGCTGGGTATCGATCGCTGGGTAATGTTGCTCGGTGGCTTGGAAAATATTCGCGAAGTGATCGCGTTCCCCAAAACACAGAAAGCGACCGACCTGATGACCGAGGCTCCGGGAACCGTTGACACGGCTCAGTTAAATGAACTGCAGTTACGAACCGTCAGCGTGAAAACCTAAACGCGATTTGGCTCGACTTATCAAGGCCTATCCGAAAACCGCAGCGAACCGCT
Organism: Planctomycetaceae bacterium; assembly: GCA_003506095.1. Lineage (GTDB taxonomy): Bacteria > Planctomycetota > Planctomycetia > Pirellulales > Pirellulaceae > UBA6163. Next base: position 3,880 of record DNWZ01000330.1, read on the forward strand.
GCGAACCTTTAAAGCGGTCAATGGTTTCCCGTTAGGCCCTATGTCGTTTGTTCCCGAAGGAGCGTTTTGGCGACATTGACGAGAGGTTGCACTCCCAGCGGCAGTGAAATCTGGCGGCATTCGGCAGAGCTTTGATCGGCCGCGTAAAGCACGCTGGCAGCTCGAAACGCGTCGTCCAAATCATTTCGGCGGCGAACCAAACTCGTCACTGTTCGGTGAAACTGGGTCAACATCTGCTCGCCAACCGACATTTCGGTTTCCAGCGATTCCAGGTGACGGCCGGCTTCATCGAACCAGACAAGCGTGGAAGGCAAATCGATGAAGGCGACCCCGTGTTCGCAGCAAATCTGCATCGCCGATGGCGGGCGAAAGCTGATCGCTTCGTGCCAAGCTGCGGGAATGTATTGTCCACAGCTCAACTGGCACATCACTTCCGGCGCGGTGCCGGTTGCGGCAAACCGAAGGCTTAAACATTGGTAATCACGCTCTCGATGCGATGCCGGCGATGCAGAATCGACGCCGGGCAAGTGGTGCACCAGCGCCGTGACAGCCGATGGCTCGCGAGAGACGACATATCGGCACCAATCGATCAACTCGACCAATTCACGCCGACTTTCTGCAAGCGGATCGCTGTCGCAAATTCCGCCTGGCCTGGTTGGCAAAACAGACAATCGGCGGTGGCAAAAAATCAATCGTGGCGAGCCTAATTTCGTCGCGATCAACTCTTTAAGACGCAGCGTCGCAGGGGCAAATCTGCGGGGAAGCTCCGCCATAAACGCGATACCTGACTCATCGACCCGCTTGTAAACTTCGGCATCTGCGACCGGGTCGAATTGCGGATCCCCGGCCCAGTAAACCGCTTTTCCGGCATCGCACGCGGCCAGCACCGGCAACCAACCTTGCCAAGATCTTTCCAGGATCATCACCGCATCGATATCGCTGCGGCTGACCATGGTGCGGAATCCGTCCAGCAGATCCGCTTGGAACTCATTGGCAACGGGTTCTGCCTTTTTTGCCACTCCGCAACAAATTGCCCGGACATCAAAACGATCTTGCAGCATCCGCAGTGCTGGGCGATGGCGCGTTTGCCAAGCTGGCCCCAACTCGATCAAACCGATTCGTAATTTCACGATTTCTTCCTTATTGCCTGACTATTAAGGCGGTTGACGACCCACCCCCGTGGACCGACTGCGAGACTTTAATTACCCAAAAAATGAACACTAAGGACACCCACACCCCCTAATTGAAATTTTATCATCGGGGGGCTGGCATTTTGGCATGGTCTTATTTGCTTAAAAATGTCTCGTTGACCTTGTTGGAGCATCGAGCGACTTTAAAATCCGCCAGGCCAGATTTAGCTAATCGTTAAAGCCTGGCTAAACGTCACGCCCTTCGAATTGAGATCGAAAGGTGATGCTAACTTTTCCTTCAGTGATGGAGTCATCTATGCTCAAATTGTTGATCGCCGTTGTTCTGGCAAACTTTTCCGGCGCGGCCACAAAACCGCTCGACTATGCCAGTGCATACCAGGAATCGCAGCAAACCGACAAGCCGTTGATGGTGATTGTAAGTGCCCAATGGTGTCCAGCTTGCCACACGCTCAAGGACACGACGATCAGAGACCTCGAGACCTCGGGGCAATTGAGTGAAGTGAATGTAGCGATCGTTGATCGTGACGCAGAACCGGAATTGGCAAGCAAGTTGATGCGAGGGCAGATGGTGCCGCAAATCATCATGTTTTCCAAAGGCAATTCTGGGCGTTGGGAACGCTCGCAGTTGACTGGCTATCAGCCCCAGGGCCCGGTTCGGCAACTGATTCGTGCCGCAGTTTCGGCTGTTCGACGCGGTTAAGGCGAATTGGCAGACCGTAACACAGATCGCGTCGGCCTGTGACACCGAACGTGCCACGCGATTTGGATTGGGTTGAACAGATTTAGGGCGTGCACCGGTGAGGCAATCCGGCTAAAAATCGGCTATTCTATGCCAACCCCTGGCTGTAACTGGTCGATGAACCTTGTTGTGACTCACGTTCAATGCAATTTCCCGATTCTATCGCTCACTTGATTCAGTTCGATTATCCCTTGGCCCAGCATTTGTGGTTGGGAATTGGCGGTCCGGCCCGCTATTACGCCGAACCGACCTCGCGCAGCGAATTGATCGAGTTAGTTCGGTGGGCTTCGCAAGAGGGCGTTCCAGTTCGTGTTCTCGGCGGCGGCAGCAATCTGATCGCGCGGGAATCAGGCGTCGATGGATTGGTGATTTCAATGGCCGCGGGGCCGTTGTGTGAACTGTCGACAGACGCCAATCGATTGACCGCTGGAGGAGGCGCGAAACTTTCTCATGTTGTGACCCATGCTGTTAGCGCTGCCTTGGCTGGACTGGAACATCTGCTCGGCATTCCGGGGACCGTCGGCGGGGCGCTGGTGAGCAACGCGGGTGCGGGCGGTCGCGACATCGGATCAGTAACCGAAAAGATCGAAATTTTAAGTCGTGATGGCAGCGTTAAATCGATCGGGTCCGACGAAGCACAGTTTTCCCATCGTCGATCCGATCTCGGTGGCGATGTGATTTTGTCAGCGACATTCCGTTTGGAAAAATCGGATCTCGAGTCGTTGACCAAACGGATGCAAAAATTGTGGATCATTCGCAATTCGTCTCAATTGCCTGGTGTCAGCAAGATCGCCATGCCATTTGTTGACCCAGGCGGGGTGACAACCCAGCGATTGCTAGCCGACATTGGCTTGGCCGGGACTCGCGAAGGCGGCGTGTCGTTGAGCGCCGAGCAGCCGAATTTGTTGGTTGCCACGGAAACAGCAACCAGCAACGATTGTTTGCGACTGATTGAACGCGTCCGCCAGCAGGTACTGCTTCAAACCGGGATCGACTTGCAGTCGAACCTGCAAATCTGGTAGGACAAGATTTGTGGGGTGCCGTAAATGGGCCCCACGATCGCCAGCAAAAATCGGCTGGGCAATGGCTTGCTCGTTAGGAAAGCGAGTGAGCGACATGGCGAGATGCAGCCAACAAGGGATGGATTCGAAGTGAAAGGCGACGCTCAACCAACCTATTCGCGACTGCCGATCCGGCATTTATTGCAACGTCTGATCCATGCGCCTGCGGCTTTGGCCATGATTTGGCCAGCACTTTTGATCCTTGGTGGCTACATCGCATGGGATCGATGGGGTGCGCAAGAGATTGCTAAAAAGTTTTATGGCATCGATGCAAGCTTGATTCATGTCACCCAGCGACCTGAGCATATCGCCAGCGATATCACGGAGGTCGTCTATCGCGATACAAAGCTCGATCAATTATCGCTGATCGATCCGACTGCTACGGCGAGAATCGCTTCTGCATTTTCATCGCATCCCTGGGTCAGCAAGGTGATCGCAGTTCGCAAATTACCGGGCGGACAAGTCGATGTCCATTTGCAATATCGAGTGCCTGTCGCGATGGTTTACGTTATCAGTCGTCACCCGGATGTGAACGGTCGTCCCGGCTTTTTTGCAATCGATGAGCATGGCGTCTTACTGCCAACGACCGAGTTCACTCGCGAACATACAATGCGATACATTCACATCGAGATACCCGACGTTTATCCCACTGGCGGTGTCGGATCGCTGTTTGGTGATCCCAGAATCGTCGGAGCAGCGAGGTTGGCAGCGCTGATCTTGCCGTTTCGAGAATCGCTCGATACGCGCAGTATCCAAGTTCATGAAACTAGCCGCACCTCACCGGTGACCCAATATCAACTTGTCACCCACTCCGGCGAGAGCTTGCTGTGGGGCAGCGCGCCGGGACAAGAAATCTATGGCGAACGCAAACCCGATGAAAAAATACGCGAACTGATCAATCGATTCAATTCGACGGCCACCACGGTTTCTCACAAGTGAACACGACTCATGGCGGTAACAGCTTAGGGCAACTCACGAACCTTTAACCCGCGAAACTCCACGGGAGCCCCTTCTGCCTCGAGGCAAAAGTAACCGCTTTTCGGATCGCATGCCGTGCCGCCAGAAACCTCTTCGCCGTTGACCCAAAGACGAATCTCTCCCTCAATGCCGCGAACATAATAATGATTCCACTGGCCTGCCTCCCGACTAAGTTCCTTCGATGGAAAACTGCGTGAACCATTAGGTGACGTGGGTGGGAAAGGTTTCATTTTCGAACTGCCCACCGGAAAGATATCACCATGGGTCGTAAACCAGTCACCAACTTTGCCGGTCGATTTGCTGTATTTTTCGTGGTATCCATGATCGAGCATTTGAATCTCGATTCCAACGCTGGGGAGTTGATTCTTTTGAAGACCTTCCAGGCCTTTGTCGGTGACCCAGGCAAAAATTCCTGAGTTGCCGCCTTTTTCCAGATGTCGCCACTGCACCACCAAGTCAAAATTGGTGTACATCTTCTTGGTACGCATCACGCCGATCGGCTTGCCCGTGGTATGGATTTCGCCGGCGATGAACTTCCATGTATCGGGATCGCCATTGACCGGCACGAAGTCCTCTTCGGTCAACGCGATCCAGTCTGGCCCATTTCCGTCAATCAAGGCCGCAGCCACGCCCTTAGCCTCTTGCCCATTTGCGGCGCGGTTGGTCGAGGATGCCAATACCAGCAACAATGCCATCAACGCAGGGAAAATACTTCTGATCGTTGTTAGAGCGCGCAATCGCATCACGTGGGCCTTGAAGCGGGAGGGAGGATGGCGGAGCATTCAATTCGAACGCTAGGTTCAGACGTTATCGAACCGACATTTTAACCGCTCACCACGACCAAGTGGTTGTTGAGACGATTGCTAAGCAGCAAAACTTTGATCCTGTCCGCACAGTTCCGTCAGGCTGTCGATGATCCCGTCTAAAACATGCCGGCTGATCGATAGCTCTCGCGCACACCACGCTTGATTCATTTGCAGTTCAATTCCTAAATAGGAATCGACCGGATACTCACGCCGGAGCGATTGCGTCAGCCCTTCGCGCGTCCCACGCATGGGGTAATTCCGCCGAACACGGATCATCGGCAAACGATCAAACAGAGACTCATACCAATGAGTACAAAGGTCTCTTTCCAAATCGCGAGACGGATCGTAGAGCAACCCCAGATCGGTGCGACGGGCGGAGTCACAACGAAGTTTATGCCCATCTGAACTCTTACCTGGCTCAAAAGTCGCGAACGAGTGAATCGCCAGGTGAATCGTTTGCTCGCCACAACGGTGCTGGTGGTCAATCAGTGACCGCACGGCTTTATGGTGAACCGCGTGCACTTCCTGAAGCAAAGCCTGTCGTTCTTGCAACGGGATTTGTCTAGCCTGAGGCGAAAAAATCGCACGGTGCGACGCCGGGCGATTGCAGTCGATGACGATGGGACTGTACTTGGCTTCAACCGCTGCGCAACCGAGTCGGCTTGCGAAATGACGTGCCACTGGGCGGGCACCAATGTCAAAGCCTTCCATGCAAATGAAGCGGGAAGCCGATTCTTGCGCATTGAAATAGCTGGATAGTGAACGTGGCACCCGATTGGAGCCGTGCTCGCAAGTAACCAAATAACCCATTGCACCGATCCCTCAGACATCCATCCCGCTTCAAGCGATTCTAGCAACCACCCAGAGTATAGCCAATTTAGTCATCGGACGTAACGCCAGGCGATTGAACGAACTGCTTGCAAAGCCTAGCTGCGCATTGTGCGACCGCAACAGAACGAAAGTCGGCTCGAACTAGGCCGGCTCAGTTA
>DNWZ01000822.1 GCA_003506095.1 Planctomycetaceae bacterium
CATCCCTTCGACCGCTGGACGATGGACGATTATTACAGCCTTGTCAGTTTCTTTACCGGGGTAAGGCGAAAACCAGGCGTCGAATCACGCGAACAGCGAATCTACTATGATCCGACAGCGCCGCCTGCAAAACATTTGGTCGATCAACGGCCGATGCCAGCTCGGGCTTTGGGTGAGGTCGAACCGGTCACGCATCAAGGTGATCCGCGGCGTGAATTAGCACTCTGGCTGACTTCGGCCGACAACGATCTGTTCAGCCGCAACTTGGCGAATCGCATCTGGGCGCAAATGCTCGGTCGCGGTGTTGTCGAACCGGTCGACGATGTCCGAGTCAGCAATCCGCCGGTCAATGGTCCGTTGCTGGATGCCTTGTCCGATCGCTTGGTCGAGTCGAACTTCAGTTTGCGATCGTTGGTTCGCGACATCTGCAATTCGCGAGTCTATCAATTGAGTGCCCGGCCCAATGATTCCAACAGACTGGACCAGCGGCAGTTTTCGCACGCAAAACTGCGACGAATGCGGGCCGATGTATTGATGGACAGCGTCGTGACGGTGACCAATGTTCCGCGCGGCTTCAGCGGTTTTCCCGACGGGACGCGGGCGATCGATGTCTATCCGCGAACCGCCGGTGACACTTCGGGGCCAAAGTTTGGCGACCCATTTTTCGAGACCTTTGGCCGATCGAGTCGCAATACGATTTGTGCTTGCGAAACGAAGTTAGAACCGACGTTGTCGCAAACGATGCACATGGCGGTCGGCGATACGCTGCGATCGCGATTGGGTGCTGGCGGTCGGGTCAAGGAACTGGTTGATTCGGGTGAAACGCCCGATGCGGTGATCGATTCGCTGTACGTGCTGGCACTCGGCCGGCGAGCGACCGAGCAGGAGAAAAGTTCGCTGGNNGTCTACGAAGATATCCTCTGGGGGCTGATCAACAGCACCGAATTCATTTTCAACCACTGAACGAATCTTCCGCGTCTGTGTATTTAGCCCAGACTCTCGCTGGTTGGGATGAAAATCGTGGCAACTTTGCGATTTGGGTTGTCGTGATCGCGCGGGAAAAACTATGCAATCCGATGCCCGATGCGGTGTGAAACGGTTTGCGCAGCGGCATCGGCGAAGCTGTCCCTGCCACCGACTCGCTAGCATTCACCGCATTGAACCGATTCAGTCCCACCGCACCGAGACACCCTGGAATCGCGCTGATCAGCGTGGCAGTAGTGCTTTGGACGATGCTCGCTGGCGGCTGCATGTTCAAGACGGCTTCCAACAAGCGGCCCTGGTGTTTGGAACATGCCGTCATGCCGCTGGCGGTGTTTGACGACGACCAAGTCAAGATTCACAACGTTCGTAACTTTCGCCACATTGACGACCAGACGATCAATGCCGCTTATTACGATTTGCCGCTGGACATGAACGAGATCACGACGGTTGATCTGTTTACGTCATTGTTTCAAAACGACGTCAGCCCGATCGCTCATACGATGCTCAGTTTCGGTACTCGCGACCGTGATCAATTCGTCGTTGTGTCGATCGAGGCGCGGCGAGAAGTGGGCGAGCAGTTCAATTTTGTCACTGCGACCACGGGGCAATTGGAATTGATTTATGTGATTGCTGATGAGCGTGACATCATCGATCAACGAGCGGTGGTGCGCGAAGAAAAACTGCTGAGATTCCCGATCCAAGTTCCACCTAAAGATGCAAAGTCTTTGTTCGCGGCGTTATTGCGAGACGCCAACGATCTGCGGCGGAAACCACAAATTTATGACTTGCTGGACAACAACTGCACCAGCAACTTAGTTCGACACGCTAGTAAAGACCTGTTTAGTGCAGTCGATCGCGCGACCTTACTCGCGTTTCCGGCGTATGCCGATATCACGCTTCGTCGTGTCGGCTTAGTCGACGACTCGTTATCGGTATCCGAGCAACGGGCGCAGGCGGAAGTGAATGAATTGGCGAGGCGGTATCGCGACATGCCGAACTATTCGCGGCGAATCCGTCGCGAAATGCCGGGGATTTGACCCGTTTTCAAACCGAGCTGAGTGATTTTTGGTCGGTTTCGCGTCTGGGATGCATTCGCTCCGCCCAGGGGTATCTCGCCAAAATCGCTGCTGCGGCTTAACATTCCGGCTTTGGCGATCGCCCAGCTTCGGCCTTCCTTTCGCACACATTCACTGTACGGACAACGCTCATGCCGCTTTGGCAAATCGATATCTATCCCGCCGAGGGGTTCACCGACCGCGACGGACAACGCACCAGCCAACAGATCAGCGAACTGGGCTTAGGGCATGACATCGCCGTCGATTTCGCTCGCGGTTTTCTCGTCGAAGGCGACCTGCAGCAGGCCGAAGCGACTCGGATCGCCCACACCCTGCTCAGCGACCGGTTGACCGAACGAGCCGTCGTGGCGACCGTTGGCGACGACGATTTGACCGAGCCGCCAGGCGACAACCCGACGCTGGTTCACGTCCTGCCCAAGCCGGGGGTGATGGACCCGGTCGCCGATTCGACGATCTCAGCGGCGCGCGATGCGGGCTGGA
>DNWZ01000298.1 GCA_003506095.1 Planctomycetaceae bacterium
ACGCTGTTCATGCAAGTGACGCCCAATCCCAAAAAGCAGGTCGTTCCGCCTCGTTGGCTCGGATTGGCGATGGTCGCCGTGGGTGTGGTTATCAGCCTTCATGCCCTGGCGATGCCTCGCACGAGCTGAACCTACCACTTCGGGCGACTTATCTGACGCGGCGTCGCGTCGATTGCGAAACCAGCCCGAATGCTGCAGATCCCCAANNGGAACTGGGAAACGATCCGATCGAATGGAATCAACGAAGTGTCTCGTGTCGACGCCCGCCGACCAATTGGTCGGGATATCGATGCAAAACAGTACGGATGGTCCCATGGTTTTTCTCCCCCTGATGCTCATTTGGCTGCGAGATCCGATGTATTTTAATGCCCCCAGCCGCTGGGCGATGGTCACCTTGGCAGTTTCGATCGGGCTGCTCGCTCCCCAAAGTTCGACCGAAAAACATAGCAATGCCTCAGCATCTGATTTCAGCAGCNNGCAGCACATCGCCCGCTGGCAACCAGCCTGCGTCGCCACCATCGATCGCGGCAACCTCGCTGGTTCGCGAAGGAACACGATTTACCAATCGTGTCGGACAGTTCAGCCAGTCGGACGGCGGTTGGTATTTCTCCCTCGCCCAATCGGATTTGGAAAATCAATCCGTAACGCCGTCAAATTCGCAAGATACCGCTGCTGCCGCAGCAGCCCCGAGCCGTTCTTCAACCACGCTGCGGTTTCGAGTGCTCGAAAACCTCGCCCTTCAACGCGTCGCTCAAGTGATCCAGCAGGACTCGTCCGACAATCGTTGGATGATCAACGGTGTCGTTACCGAGTTCTTCGGCGAAAATCGGCTGCTGGTGGCACTTGCTGTCCGTGCGCCGATCGATGACGAAGCGAAACGCTAACGTGATCCTGTCGCCCGACCAATTGCCGCTCAGCAACAGCAGACGCCCCACGCAATCCCTGCGGTCACGCAACGAACAGCGTGAAGGCGTAAAACGGCGGCTTGAACAAACTTTTTTGCCGCATTTTTTTTCGTGCTAATGTTGCCCGTTTTCACGCTAATCCACCACTGTGTTGCTCGCAACTGCCTTGACCAAATCGCAGCGGTTTGCCCCCAATAGAAGCCTTTAAACTTTCTTGAAGAATTGCGTATCTTCGACTAGTTTCTTTAACTGAGAGATAGTTGTTGTTCCGATTTTGAAGGCGAATCGGTATCGCGATCCAGATTGATCGCGGTCATCATCGCCGGGTAAGCAGAGACGGGATGTTTGCGTCTGNNCTGCTCGGGTCAGGGATGATTCACGATTTGTGCCAAGTCATGATTTCTGGCAAATAACAACATGAAGTTTTTCGCTTCACCACTTGATCGGTTTCGCAGGCACTCCAAACCTGGTGATGACAGTTCAGACCGAATCGGCGTGGTGAAAGTGGAACATTCACAATCATCTGGTTCGAGTTTGCAGGTCACCGTGAGCCAACAGCCAGACAAAACGGTGGTCTCGATCGGCGCAATCGCGATGCAAGACCTTTCTGAGGTTCGCGATCTGGGTTCTTGGTTGATTCAACTTTTGGAGAACGAAGCTCCTAAGGTTTTGGTTGTCGACCTCGGGCAAATAAAATGCTTGACCAGTGAAAGCTTAAATCAATTGATAAACGTCAATTGCCATGCACGTGAACGTGGCACAAAGCTCATTCTGGCAAATCTCTGCAGCCCTCTGCTCGATGTATTTCGCATCACCCGCCTCGATCGGTTGTTCGAAGTCGCTGAAGCGCAGTGATCTGCTGACATCGAGCCTATTCGGCTAACAACTTCTTGATGTGATCTCGCATCGTCTGCTCACCCTTGGCTCCCTGCCAGTTCATTTCGCCTTGCCACCAGGTGCGGATGTAACCCTCTTTATCAACCAAATAGACGGTTGGCCACATCGTGTTGCCCCATGCATTCCAATTTTCCGACTTCGGGTCCATCAACAACGGGTATGCGATACCCGACTCCTTCGCCGCAGTCTTCACCGCGGACAACTCACGCTCACGCGACGTTTCTGGTGTCTGAATGCCGATCACGACAAGCCCCTCGTCGGCTAAATCCTGATGCCAACTCTTATAATGCGGCAGGTTTCGAACACAGTTGATGCACTCGAATGCGTAAAAGTGAACCGCAACGACCTGCCCCCTCAAATCTCCCATCGATTTTGGCTGGTCGCTTAACCAATTGCTAACCAAAACAGCCTCTTGGTTAGAACGATCGATCAATTCCGGAGCGCGCGGAAGTGTCCGACTTATCTTCGTAAAGTCAAAGGGTTGCCCATAAGTCGCCAACACTTCTTGTCGACTCATCTTCTCGATATTCGGTTGATCATCCTTGGTCAACAGTGCCTGCGACTCCAACTCCGCAACCCGTTTCAGTTGCGACACCGACAAATGCATTTTCAGCATCTGTCGCAAAGCTTCTGTTAATCGGGCAACTTCGATTTGCCTTTGGTCAACCTCCAACAAACGGCTTCGCCACCAAGGCCCATCGATCGTATCGAGCGTTTCATGTATCGCTCTGCGTGCCGCGGGGGCAAGGTCCAGATCATCATGGATCGAATCATTTCGCATCATCTGCAGCAACACCGCAGGCGTTTCCTTGACCTGGTCTGCCGCCACCGGGTCTTGACCAAAAACGCTCACCATCACACCGCTGGTGCACGAGACAGCGACCCAGCCCGCGAAGACCCCCGTTATCAGATTTAGTCGATCGAACATATGTCCTCCAATGCCAACACGAACACCCAATTCAGGGGGATGTCCGAAAACGATCGCATGAATCAATGATTGTTGAAAAGAATCACAAGAAGGTTCTGCCTCAATAATCTCTCTGAAGATAACTCATTGGCGATTGGATTCCTACTTGTCCAACAGGCCAGCGGTCCGTTTTGCGCGTTCTTGCTCAGTCACGATTGGAAAGTTTCCCAGACGTCAACAACCATCGGATCGCGAATTCCTAACCAATGCTCTGGTTACGATCGGCATAGTCCGCACCGACCGCATTTTAATCACCATCGGAATTGTTGGAAGAGATCCCGCAAGTAGCGCATCTTTTCAACAACGTGGGGGTAACGGGTACCCGCAATCGCATGTTGATTCCGATAACGAATAACATGCAAACGCGGACACGCAACCGGTGCGCGCATCACCTTTGGAATCAACCTGTTGATCCCATCTATTTAGATTTGCCCTTGGGTATATTCAGTGACTTCCCGAAAACCTCGCCGACAATACGAGTTCTACCAGTTAGAAGAGCGGATTATGTTCGGCTCGGATGGTACCGAAGCGTTTGAAGCGATTCACGGCGACAGCGGTGAAAGTGATGAACAGTTACTCGCCCGCTTGCTCGGCGTTCCCCTTACAAGCTCGCAATCGCCACAACCGATCCCATCCGAAGTGAAACCCCTTCGATCGGATGATGAATCCACAGCGATCGGCGGTGAAGACCATGGTTTACAAGACGATCCTGATCAATGGGTCGATTCTTCGGTGTTCGCTCCATTTACTCGAACCGAAGTCGTGTTTGTCGATTCTCGAGTTGATCAAGCGGACGAATTGATCGCCAGTTTGCAAGCGGCCGCAAATCCTGGTGAAGTGATTGATTGGTTCGTTTTCAGGCTGCAGTCAGATCAGGACGGCATTCAACAAATCAGCGACCAGTTGTCGCGAATCTCAAACGTTGATGCCGTGCACGTCATTAGTCATGGGGACGGCACGGGATTACATCTCGGATCGACGCACCTGAGTCTCG
>DNWZ01000102.1:0-2445 GCA_003506095.1 Planctomycetaceae bacterium
GCTTGCTCGAATGCCTCGGGACACTCGAGGTAGGCCCAGAGCGACTTATCGGCCAGGCTCAGCTGGTCGCGGAGCTCTGCCATCCGGTCTGGGTAGCGCTGCTGCATTTCGTCGATCAGTAGCCGCAGGCCCCGGGAGTCGGCCAGCTCGCCGATTTCCTGCAGTGCCAGTTGCACCTGCCGCTTGCTCTCGCCGAGCGACTCCCAGGCGCTCGTGATCGGGGCGAACTCCCCGGGCGTCAGTTGATCCCAAGGGATCGCCAGCGAGAGACCGCAGCGGTCGAAGAGCTTTGCCAGCAGCTGCTTGTCGTGAAGTTTCAGTTGTTTCCGGAGATCGAATGTCTTTGCCATTGAATAACCTGAGTGCGCACGGAGGCCCCTTGGGGCACTGCCTGCCTGAGAAAAAAGAACTGGTAAATCTGAACGTCGCCGTTTCCGCTACGGCGTCGCGCGTCTCTTCCGAACGAAGAGCCCAAGGGACTCGAGGCGGATCCGCATCGCTTGAGCGGAGACCCCGAACCGGTCGGCGAGAGGCCGACAGAAGTGTTCCATCGCTGCCCGTTCATGCTGACGTTCGTTTACGAACCTGTGCTCGATCCTCCGCAGCCGCTGGGCGGACGGCGGTGGCTGGAGCAGGTCTCGAACGTCAACCGGACTCGAATCCCCGGCCCGGAACGCGGTCCAGGTGGGGAGCAGCATCTTGCGCGGGATAAGCAGGAGCGACGCGAACTGGTCGGCCTGCCACTCGATCGGCGTTGCCCGATGTCCGGAGCGGCAGACGACGTCTGGCGAAGCCAGGTCGCGATCCTGCGATTGGTGGTCGTTGGCTTCCTGCAGGAACCACCGGCGGTGGAGTCGCCAGTGTCCAATCTCGTGGGCCAGCGTGAAGCGGAATCGAGCTTCGTTGGCCGGGCTCCGCTGCGGGTCGATCTCATGATCGACAGCGATCTTCCGATCTCGAAACCAGATCGCGCCGTGAACATCGGGGTTGGCGAATGTCCGCTTGAGGTCAGCGGCTTCGATTCGCAGACCCAGCAGTTCTCTCGCGATCGCGACGGCCGGGACGGGCGGCTCGACGATCGGCACGAACCTGCGACCAAACGCGACGAGCAGCGATTCGGCCTCGCATTCGATTTGGATCGCCGGCAGGTAAGGCACGGCGACGCTGCGAACTTCGGCTTGCTGGACCATCGTGGGCTCAGCTCCATAGGCTGGTGGACATGCCGGAATCGCCTCGGCAGGAGAAAGCACAGTCCGGTGTGCTTGTGTTCACCACTATCGGTGGCGGACAAAAAGTTAGGCCGGTCTACTGGTCACGGCAAGGGTCTTGGCGGAGACTTTTTTGGAATTGCTTGCAAACCTCTGCGGGGCAGGTATTTGGCAATTTCGGACCGCTCGCCGAAGAGACCAGTGGGACAGTTGGTCGGTGCATCCGGCTTAGCCTTGCCCTTGGCGGCTGCTGGACAGCGCAGCGCAGTTGCGATCAAAATCGATCGAAAAAAAACAAGGAAAAAGTCGGTTTTCCCTGAGCGTTTTGACCTAACGTGTCACGCGACAGGCGATCATCCGAACCTGCTACACCTGTGGCTTGGCTAACGCGTTTTGTCTACTAGTGGGTAGTTACTTGAAACTCAGGATGCTTTTACGAAAGGAACCTCCGCTTGAACGCAGTCGAAATTGAAGAAGCAGTCAGTCGGTTGGTCGAGCAGGCGTTTGTGGCGGCGGAGTTCCCGTACCAGTTCCTCGAAGCGTTCGGCAACAAGCCGAACACGATCAAGCGGCTGCAGGCCTCCGGCAAGAACACGACCAACAAGACGGACGTCACGGGCGAGAGCATCACAGCTGCCCTGCAGCGCAACAACATCCACATCGCGACCTGCAACCGCGGCGGCCCCGATGCGGTCGCGGATCTTCTGAATGAGCTTATCAGCAGCCCCACAACCGCGAAGCACAAGGCGAAATTTGCGCTGGCGACCGATGGCGAGACAGTCCATGCGGCGCGTTTGAATTCAGACGAACCGCCGCTGGTTTGCAAATATGTTGAGCTGGCCGATCACTTCGGCTACTTTCTCGAACTCGCTGGGATTTCGACAGTTCGCCAGATTCGCGAGAACGCTTTCGACATCAAGGCCACCGGGCGACTGAACCGATTGTACATCGAACTGCTTAGAAGCAATCCTGATTGGGATGGTGACAAGCGGCGAGAGGGTCTCAACCATTTCTTCGCCCGATTGATCTTCTGCTTCTTCGCCGAAGACACGGGAATCTTTAATGGCGATGCACTGTTCACTGAGACAGTGAGACAGATGAGCGACCCAAGGGGTGAGAATACGGATTTCGTATTGTCCGAGATCTTCCGCGCAATGGATGCGCCGATGAAGGAGCGCGAGGCGGAAAAGTTACGTTCTTGGGCAGGGCAGTTCCCCTACGTGAACGGCGGCCTGTT
>DNWZ01000102.1:2501-3402 GCA_003506095.1 Planctomycetaceae bacterium
CCAGCGTGCCCAATATCCTGAAGGTCCTGAATCCACTGTTTTTGAACGACCTCCATACTCAGTTAAAAGACGCGGGCAACAATCCTCGAAAATTGTTGAACCTTCGAAAGCGACTGGCACGGATTCGCGTTTTTGATCCAGCTTGTGGTAGTGGTAACTTCTTGGTGATCGCCTATAAAGAGATGCGTAAAATTGAGGCAGATATCAATATTCTCCGCGGTGAACCAGACCGTGCAACTGAGATTCCACTCACTAACTTTCGCGGAATCGAACTGAGACACTTCGCAGTTGAGATTGCACGCCTAGCTCTCATCATCGCCGAGTACCAGTGCGATGAACTGTATCGAGGACAGCGACTGGCGCTTGCGGAGTTTCTGCCGCTAAATAAAGAAAACTGGATCACACATGGTAACGCACTTCGGTTGGATTGGCTGAAGGTTTGCCCGCCGACGGGAACCAGTGGGGCCAAGCTGGTTGAAAACGACCTCTTTCAAACGCCGCTCGATCAGGTTGAGATCGACTTTGAGAATGAGGGAGGAGAGACTTACATCTGTGGAAATCCGCCATACAAAGGACGGAACAAAAAAGGCGCGAACGAGAAAGAGGAAGCCAAACATGTCTTTTCTGCCTTTCCTGGGACTTACGCTGCCCTAGACTACGTGGCCAACTGGATTTTCAAGGCCAGCCAATATTGCCGCATTACAAAAGCAAGTGCCGGTCTTGTGGCCACTAACTCTGTATGTCAAGGCGAGCAAGTTGCCCTACTCTGGCCATTGGTCTACAAACAAGGAATCTGTATCTCGTATGCCCACACGTCGTTTCAGTGGTCAAACTTGGCAAGCGATAAGGCTGGAGTCACCGTTGTAATCATCGGGTTAGCATTGAATGGCAATTTTGATCG
>DNWZ01000253.1 GCA_003506095.1 Planctomycetaceae bacterium
TGTTGTCGCGGTTTTCGCGGGAAAAAACCGCGATTGATGAACTGCGGTCGCGATTGAACAACAAATCGATTTGTTCAACAACAAAATTATTTCCTGACTGCGGCGGTCCAGCAGTATCCGTCGGCTGGCTACACGGGGTGCTTGAGGTGGACAACTCAGCTCAGCCGGTTGTCGGGCGGCAACTTCGCAAAAGTGACTGAAATCAAACCGCTGTCGGCATCCGTAGAAAAACGCAAAAAAAAATGGTGGCGTTAGATTTAAGGGAAGGTCAACAAAAACACGCAGCCCGCATCGGCTAAGCTCATTCGAGTTAGTGGCACCGATATCGAACTGAGCGATGCGAACATTGCCGACAAATCGCTATCAGCGTTAAGTGTTCGCAAGCCGTGGGCAGAGCTGATCATTCAAGGCGGCAAAACGATCGAGTACCGCAATTACCCCACTGACGTTCGAGGTGTCGTATACACCTACGCCAGCGCGACGAGGTAACCCACTGAAGATGAGCAGGAAATGCAGTCCGAGTTTAACCTGGACCTCGACAACCTTCCCCGCGGCGTCATCGTGGGAACCGTCGAAGTCTACGATTGCCAACAAGGCACTGAAGGAGACTAGGAATGGCTCCTACGATCACCATCGCGATTACCAAAACCACTCAAACCCAAACGCAAACCCGAACCATCCTGGTTCTTTCCATTCTGAGAGGGATAGGCGTCCACGGCGGACCGCATCCGACGGCCCCAGTTGAAAATCAGCGGCATGGTCAGCAGCTAAATCAGAAAAGTAAAATCGGCAACGGTTACCCACGAACTGGTTCCATTTCCCATGCTTATCTCCACAGGTCACCAGGTTTTTTTTCGTGGCGATCAGGGGACTAAACCGAGGAAGCCAGTTGCTCCGGCGTCGGCCGCCGGAGCATGCAAGCGATCGCCCAGACTTTCAGTCTGTGTCGCGCGAAATCGCAAGGCTTCGCTACGGTCCTGGATCTTGCCTATTTTGCACTTCCTTTTTCTTCGGCAATTTTGAATCCTCGATCGAGCATTACGTCGATGGCGGCAATCGAAGCCAACACAATGTTCTTCAGCGTCGATGCAATCTGTATGGGGTGCCCATACTCGTGCGCAACTCGCATCTTTCCGAATTTGAAACTCGGTAGTCGGGGGAATAGCCCGTCGCCGACAAGCCCGATTGATCCATTCTCGACAGGCGCATAACGATCGGCATGCAATCGATCACCGGGCTGACCTTGCCATGCCAACTCAAAGACCGCGTCAAACCAAAAGTACTCAGAAGAATTGCTTCGTCGATCAAATCCTTGAGGCCAGTTGCGCCAAACCGACTCAGCAAGTTCAGCTGGGAGGCCGTAAAGCAGACTCGCGCATTCGGCAGCTAGTTCATCTACAGATGGTCCTGGGTACTCGCGGGCCTCACCTGCCCACTGAGGGCCTGATCTTTTGTAGTATTGACGAAAAACCCCAAATCGCCAGCCAAATCCTTCGCCCGCGGAATTGGCGATCGATGTTCCGACAGCATCGCGAATTGGGAAATCGCTGAATATCGGAATTCCATCACGTGTGACTAGCTCTGCGGGCTCACGGCTCAGTCCGCTGCCCATCCCCATTACGTCTTTACCGAACGACGGAAGTTCTGGGAGCGGATTCAGGTGGTAACCGGGGACACGGTTTTGCAGCATTGTGCATTCGATCGGGCGGGTGACGAATGCCATGCGATCAAAGTGCTCACGCATTTTTTCCCATCGAGACTCCCAGTTCCGTATCGTTTCGGATTCCCTAGGAACGTACCAAGTCGTAGTGCAAATATCCGAGTAGACATAATCCGTGCCCGCGATAACGTTGGTTCCATCAGCAAACTCAACTGCGGGAATCTCTTGCGCAAACGTATCTACTATCCATTCTTGAGGTTCCTTTCTTGAGCGACCAGTCTTAAGCATTCCGTCACGGATGTATTCAGCGTGTTCGCGAACGGCTTCAGGAATGCCCTCTTCAGTTGCTTTCCATCCTGTTCCCGACTTCGTCCCAAACACCAAGGTGATATTCTCATCTGGCACGTCGCCAAGTAGCGTCTCAAGCAACATGCCAGCCATTGACTCGTGCACATGAAACTGGACGACACCGCCAGGCGATACTGGTGAACTCAAGTCACTTCGGCAGGCAAGATTCATGCTGCCGCCAAGTTCCTGAACCTCGCGAATCTTCTTGTTCACGCCGCTTTCTGCTTTCGTACTTCGTGGTGGATCGTAATGCCATTCAAGCTTCGCACCGACAATTGGTACTGCAATGTCTGACTTGTTTGTTATCTTGAAAACCAATGACTGCTTTCCGCCAATGCTGGATTCAACTCTTGCTTCTACATCCATTTCGCACTGGCTGAAGTCAGTGGCATCATCGGATTCCGGTTCCGGATAGAAAATTGCTCGTCGCTCTGCCTCTCGCTTCAACGATTCAATTTGGTTGGGGGGAGATGCGAATCGATTGTTGTCGCCATCCAAAATCCCCAATCCGGTGATGTCCTCGAGGCGTCGACGCTCAAGATCGACGACGATCGTATAGCGGTCTTGTCCTTGCAACCGGTATGGAAGTAAACCTGATTCGCAGCGAATCGAGTAGTTCGCACTCTTTTCTCCCCACTCGACAAACCACGTGGATAGATATCTTGCGTTTGACCCCCTATTGAATATTGTTAGCGACACTGAAGCACCATTCTTTCCCCCTGCGTAGCTGGCGCTGACCCCCATTTCAGACGCTGCATGCGTCGAACTACCATCGCGGAAAAGTGAAGGCAATTCGGACTTCATATAGTCGTGCAGAGATTGCAGGGCCTCTGTTGACAAGGCACTGATTTGCCTTGCTAGTTTCTTTCTTCCCCATATGTCAGTCTGCGGGTCAAATTTCAGTTCGTAAGGATCGCAGATGTTTTTAATATTGCGTCCACCCTCTTTCGCGATCTGTAGGATCACCAGGTTGGGGTACTGTGACGCAAGGCCCCGTTCTACGAACTTCGAGACAGTACTTCTTACCTTCTTCGCCGTACCAGTCGCCGTAACTTGGATGGCCAATTGAGCATCAACGTCGCCAAGATCGATCGCCGTCGCACTTCGATCTTCGATGTTGATGTTTTTGAGGTTAAGGTTGAGGAGTCGATTTAAAAGTTCGCGAAAGAATTCCTCCGATCGTACGCTTAAATCCGTAAGATTAAGAGAATTGAGGGTCTCAATCTTCCTTCCAAGGACTTCGATTCCTTCGACGATTGCTGTGAGTAGTTCAAGTGATTTCATTGACGAAGACATATATTGCATTTAAGGATGTTATATTCCGGCACATGATGGTGTACGAAAATTTATGCACTGGCTCCATTGCCGAAGCGGCACCTCTTCGGACCTAGGTTTGGCCTGCCCAATATTCGACAAACATTCGCGGAATCTCTTGGGGCATCCCGTAACACGCATGTTGTTGACCATCGGTTCTCCGGTCGCCGACGGCGGATGCTGCTCCGGTTTCATCGACCGGCTGGTCATTCAGTCACAAACTTTCGTCGGCAGCACGGGCACTCGCCGTCGATCCCGCGAGGTAGACCCATGAATGCGGAAGGCTGAGGAATTGTCATGATCGCTTTGAACGCTAATGGGTCACGGTGGGCGTAGTGTCGGTAAGTGACTCCGCTTACTGAATGACCGAGAATTTCGATTGAGGACTCGGGCATGTGCTCATCGTAGTAGGTCGCGCATGTTTTGCGAAGGTCCTTCAGTAACCAGTCTTTGGCAACGCCGGTTTCGACATCGACTTTGTCTCGAATCCCCGCAAGGGAGATCAACCGTTTGAAGATCGCATTTGGTCTCGCCGTGCCACCGACGAAGATCGGCTCATCTGGTATGGGCGTGGGAGGCTGAAGCCGACGCAAATGTGCATGTACCGCTCGATTCATCGGCCGATAGAACGTTTTGTTCGTTTTAACTCGTCGATAGAATAACCAACCATAGCGAGATCGAAGCTTCGATTGCCGATCCGGCGACTCATGGCTCCAGTAAACGTG
Organism: Planctomycetaceae bacterium; assembly: GCA_003506095.1. Taxonomy (GTDB): domain Bacteria; phylum Planctomycetota; class Planctomycetia; order Pirellulales; family Pirellulaceae; genus UBA6163. The sequence goes on from DNWZ01000253.1 coordinate 4,048, forward strand.
CCTCCACAACAAGGGCTCGTGCGTTATTTTGGTCTTCCAGATGGTGCCAGTGTCCAGGCCATAGTTGAAGAAAAGAACCATTGCGGATCGCCAATATTGTCCAAGCGAGTGTGGTTGCTCCCAAACGCGTGGTCGGCTTAAGTAGTACGTGGCAAAGTAAAGTGCGTTCAGCTCAGCTTTGCTCAGATACTGACGGCCAGAAACATCTCGCTGCAAACGCGGTTTTGGGAATCGCGGGAGAGTTTCAATAATGTCGTTTTCCCACGCCCAAGCGGCGACCGCGCGGACGTGATCGCGAGCCTTGTTCGCTGTCCGCCCCGGATTCTCACCTCCCTGTTCCACTGCATGATCGTAAACCCAATCCAGGAAATCTCGAATACTCGATCGGCATAGTTGCTCCAGAGGAACCTCTTGGCCCCAACTGATCCATTTGCGAACGGTTGCGTTGTATTCGTCACTCGTTCCCTTTGAGTGCTTCTTGAACTTGCAATAACGCCTGACGGCGGAAGGGAAGCTTGTTGCCATATGAAGAGCCTCGGGCGTTGCGGTCGACTACTTCCGGTAGACTCCACTCGACGTGCAATGGGATTGAATGCTCCTACTCGCCATCCGAATCTGAGAATATGAATGGTTTACGTCCCATGATAGTTCGAGTGATCGTACGAAGCGTCAGTCGATAAAGCCGGAGCTACGTTGGGCGTTGGCACCGGCTTTGCCAATGAGCTTAGTGTCTTGTGCGTTGCCAAAACCCAGCGTTTTGGAGACGGGAGACACAGAGAGGGCTTTGTCCGAAACGAAATCAAGCCGCTCGGGTAAAGAGTCTCCGAGATTGCCCAAAACACGTTCGTCCGGCCCAGAAGTTCGCCCCGTTTCACCCTGCAATTCGCGGTCAGTAACCATACAGCGGTGGATACCGCGAAGCAAGATTTCGGCGATCGATCGAAAGCGAACTGACGCCGGATCGCGAGGCCGCTCGCCATCTTCTGCAAAAGTTTCGAAAGAGAAAGCGTCGACGATTCCGTCTCCATAGATAGACCTTCGAGGGACCGAAGCCGAATCCCTCTCAGATCTATCTATGCAAAACGGCCGGACCGCGCCCCATTACCCAGTGGAAATGTTCGTGGGAGCAACCCGCTTAGTGAGCCAAAACCTATGGAAATTTACACGCCTTGAACGTGCTGCGAGATTAAAATGCTGGTGTGAAATCGACGGATCGACGTGTCCTTATTTGCTAACATTGCAAGGATGATATGCAAATCGACTGTCGAGACTGGTCATGGGCCGTGCTCACGAAAAACGCAAGCATTGTGTTCGTGTTGGCCGTACTGTGGGCAGGTGAATCCCTAGCACCGATGTTTGCAGGCCGACGCAGGAGGCTAAGCCACGGTGCAGCCAATGTTGCCTTAGAAGTCTTTAACGGGATAGTGGGCAGTGTTTAGTTCGGAGCTGCGATCCTTATCGCTACCGAATGGTCACGAGAGAATTCGATTGACTTGATTCATCATTTACGAAGTTCCTGGCCGGCTTGGATTCAATTCGCAATAGGACTGGTGCTGGTCGATTTGTGGATGTACGCGTGGCATCGAATCAATCACAGTGTGCCTCTGCTTTGGTGTTTTCACGCGGTTCATCATTCTGACCGCGAACTGGACGCAACGTCTGCCGTCCGCTTCCATATCGGTGAGATCGTGTTTTCTGGAATCGCACGACTTTTGGTTCTGCCATTGCTTGGCATCTCGCTGCCAATGCTGCTGGTTTATGAACTGTTGTTGCAGCCGGTTATCCTGTTTCATCATAGCAATCTGCGAGTAGCTCGCTCCGCCGACGGCGCTCTTCGAGCAGTCATTGTTACGCGCTGGATGCATTGGGTGCACCATTCTGTGTTGCGGGAAGAAACCAACTCCAACTACGGAAGCGTGCTTTCGGTCTGGGACAGGTTGTTCGGCTCGTTCCGATTAAGGGCTGAGCCGAGCCAGATTGAGCTGGGGCTTTCGGAAGATGTTTCGGAACAGTCTTGGAGAACGCTCTTTGGCATGTTCCTGCGGCCGTTCAAGTGAGCGCCTAGATAGCTACACAGCAAAAGTCTTGACTTTCGTTTGGTGTAACGGTAGCGTTACAGTTGCGTGCGTTACTGTTTGTGGCTAATGACGTAATTAACGGAGGTTTCACGAATGAACAACGATTGCCTTTTGCGGACTGCCCTGGGAACCAACGCTTTATTTTCAGCGTCGACTGGCTTTGCAATGGTCGCAATCCCGGATGCGATTGGCTCACTCATCGGTCTTGAGAGTGCTTTCCTGCTGATGATCGTGGGCCTTGGTCTGATCGTCTACAGCGTGTATTTGTTGGTTCTTGCTCGTGGTGGGATGTTGACGGTCCTATCGCTCATTGCGACGTTCGGTGATCTTGCGTGGACAACGGGCACCGCTGTCCTATTTGCATTCGCACCAGATGTTTTTTCAAGCACTGGTTGGGCAATAGCTTCCGTGGTCGCAATCATCGTGTTCTTGTTCGCTGTGCTGCAGCTAGTCGGTATTCGCAAACACTTTCTCAGTGGAACAAGCGACACCGGCGAAAGGTATCAGATCTGTTTTGCAATTCCGGTCTCGGTCTCCGAGGATGCAATTTGGGAAGCCATACGTGATGTAGGGAGCATTCATCGATTTGCACCCTCCCTCGTTTCTTCAGACGTCACAGCCACGTCTGACGAACAGTGCGTGGCAAGGACATGCACCAACATCAAGAACCAACGTTGGACTGAGCTGATTCAAGTCGATGAGTCGCAAAAACAACTCGTCGTTCGATTTGACGCGGACGCTTCAGATTTCCCCTTTCCAGTAAGCTCCATGTCGGGCGGATGGCGGGTTCTCAATGGTAACGAGGCAAGCCACGCGATAGTTCGAGTTTGGTGGAGTTTTTCACTTAGAAAAGATTGGGTGGCAGCGATCCTGCTACCACTCTTGGAAATTGGAATGCAATCACAGATGCGTGGTGTTGTTACCAACATGGAGACGGCGATTGGCCCGCACGCCGCAGCAGTCGCGACTAGAA
>DNWZ01000626.1 GCA_003506095.1 Planctomycetaceae bacterium
GGGAGGATCCACCTGTGCCAAACGCTGGGGTGTTGTTGCTGGAGACGATTCCACCTGTGCCAAACGCTGGGGTGTTGTTGCTGGGGACGATTCCACCTGCGCCAAACGCTGGGGTGTTGTTGCTGGGGGCGATTCCACCTGCGCCAAACGCTGGGGTGTTGTTGCTGGGGACGATTCCACCGCAGGTAGTCGTTCCGCTGATTTCACCGACGCCAATCGCTGGGGCGGTTTCGATGACGGACGATGAACTGCGGCTATCCGTTCTGGCGATCGCTGGGAGGCCGTGCTGACGGGAAGCCGGCCAGGACGATCAGCACCCTCGACAGCGTCAGCCGACGTCGGCTGGAAAAACCATGCCGTGAAAAGCAAGAGTGTCAACGATGCAATCCATCGACATCTACGAATCACTCCGTAGCTTTCGCGGCGTCTGGCAGCGTTGTTTGAGGGACGCACGGGTGACACCGATGACGCAACCTGGTTGGAATCAAAATCTGAAAATCGCTTGTGCATCCTGAATCGAACAGATCGAACCTAACACTTGAGAGACAAGCGCCTGATAAAACCGTTGTGCCGAATCTGAGGTTTGATCGATCAGGATACTAGGGGGATGCCGGTTGTAGCGATTGCGCAAGAAAGCCAAGGTTGAGGGTTGCGCCGCGCGGTAATTGGCGGTTTGTGCCGCCTGCGCAAAGTTTGCGAGAGATTGCAGCGGTCGTAACGCGACCATTACTGGTACCAAACCTCAAACCCCGCTGGCAACGATCCGTCGTTGTTTTCGATCTCCATCCGCACCAAGAATGTGCCACCGGTCGGTTCGATCACGGGCGAGACATAGCGAATCGTGGCAGCCACTTTGCGGTTGATCGGGGCGCCCGCACGCAGGAGCTTCGTTTCGCCGACGGCAACCGAGCCGAACAACTGACTGGGCAAGTGCATCTCCACATCCAGCAGCGACAAGTCGGCGATTTGGATCACCGATGTGGTTGTATCGACCGAATTGCCCTGCTTGATGCCGATCAGCATCACTTGACCTTCGAACGGTGCCGTCAACGTCATCTGGTCTTGTTTGGCGATCGCCAGTTGCAATTGCGCTTCAAGATTCTTGATAAGTTCCTTTTGTTGTTCCAGCACCGCGATGGCTTCGTCATAATCATTTTGCTTTGCCTCGACCTCGAAACTGCTCGACGCGTCGACCGCCTTGGCTTCCTTCACTCTCTGCAGCGATCGCAGGGCGCGTTTGACGGCGACTTCAGCCTGAATGATATTCGCCTTGGATTGGGCCGCGACACGCGCCACTGCAACTTCCGCAGCCTGGGGACGGTCATCCAGTGTGATCAGTGGTTGGCCGGCCTTCGCCTTTGCTCCTTCGACGATATGTATCCGGCTGACTTGCCCAACCGTCGGGAAACGTAACGACGCTTCTTGCTTCGGCCTAGCAATTCCCTGAAGTTGAGCATCGATTGCATAGTTATCGCTGACCGCTGAATGCAATCTGCTGACGTTGGATACCTGAGACAGGGTAACGCCCTCAGCGGCGATCAAACCGATCGGCGTGAATACGGCCAATCCGATTGTCAACGTTAAGAGGCAAAGGTGGCGCTTCATCATGATGTTTCGCAGGGGCGTCGCGGAGATAAACAAGGATGTATAAGAATTGTTTCGTTTTCGGTCATGTCTAGTGTGCATTGGCAAACAGCGAGTTGACAAACTTGGCGGTCTGCCGAACCGTCCAGCGACCGACCGATTCATATCGGCGGCCTATGCGAACCGAGGCACTGAGGCCTTGTAGTGTTTGTTGGCTGTCGAGTTCGGGTATGTCGATCAATAATTCAAAGACTTGTTCGAGCGTTTCACCGGTGGTTGGGTCATACGGAATTGTCCCTTCACCGATGGTTGTCAGCGAAATATCTTCGAACTTTGACTTATTGGCCGGAGCGACCGAGCGGATCGTTCCGACGTGAGTCCGCGTGCGATCGTTGGCGATCTTCACACTTACATTGCCACCAACTTCTAAGCGAGACGTCGCCAGTTGTTCTTCGTTCAACCACGCGCGAACCTGCGTCGTTCCTTGCGCGATGCTGGCAATCACTTCACCCGTTTGCAGAAACGTCCCAACGCGTTGTCGCGGCAATAAACTGGCAAGGCGACCGTCATGCGGTGCACGCAGTATCAATTCGTCATGTGTCTTTTCGGCCACCGCACGATTGGCGACCGCGCTGATTACCACTTGCAATTGCCGCGCCTCGTCCGCCGCGTTGATTTGACTCATCACGTGCATCGCTCGCCGCGCCGCGTCCTCGCCCAATCGCGATTCCGAAACCAGGGTTTCCACGTCGATATTTCGCATTCGCACAAGTATTTGGCCATCCGTGACCAATTCGGGCACCGGATCGATGATCGCTTCGACGAACCCCGGCGTCGCGACCCGCAACTGCGTCGACTTCACTGCCGTCACCACTCCCAAGACATGTTGACCCGAAAGGACTGGAAAAAACGCAACCAAAACGGGCACCCCGACCGCCAATCCCCAACCGACTCGCTTGGCACGCGGTCGTACCGGTGCCGACTCCTCGTCGTGCCACAAATACTGATAAAGTCCTTTGCCGCCACGATAGAGCGCTGCCCCGATTTGGAATGCCGCTAGGATCATGCCGACGACATACAATCGCGTCGCGATCAATCCGGCGATCGAAATCATCAAAAACCATCCGTAGAATGTCGCCAAGAGGCCATAGACAATCAAAATCACCTGTTCGCGATAATCCCGGGCAGACGATTGCACGCCTTGTACCCCAAGCACACGCATTTTCAGTTGCCGTTTGACTTCATGGACGGCCCGCGTCCGCAAGTTCGATATCCCAATCAAATCGCTAAGGATAAAGTATCCGTCAAACTTCATCAGCGGATTGATGTTAAACAAAAGTGTCGCGATGCCGGCCATGAAAACCAATTGATATGCAAATGATCCGATCATGGTATGTGGCCAATATGCCCATGCGATGGTCGCTGGTACCACTAGCAGTAATTCGAAATACATGCCGCCCAACATCACGATCAAGCGGTCACGCCGCCTGGGAAAACTCCAAGCCGACGATGCGTCGACATATGCCAGCGGCATACCGACGATCAGCTTGCAACCCATTTCAGGGACCCGGCCTCCGAACAACTTACAAGCGTATCCGTGTCCGAGTTCGTGCCATATTTTCAAGCCGACAAATGCGAAGCCAAGGAACAACAGATTTTTCGCCGCCAGCAAACTATTGAGCGGTTCCCAGAACGAATCCCATCGCGTCACAATGATCGAGATCGCGAGCATCATTCCGATCAACCATGCGACAAATACGGGCGTTGTAAATAAGAATCGGAATCGGCCGATCGTTCGATCCAAAAACTTGTCAGGATTGGACACGGGTATCGTCAAAAATAAGAAACCCAGAATCGTGTTTTTTCTTGTCGCGTTCTGCGAGTTGATGAATCTTTCATACAGCAACTTCGGTTCCGCAGTTTGAGTCGTCAGCAGGTCGAGCGTGCTGAGCTGGGTCACGAACCTGTAGAAATCCGCTTCATCTTCGCGCTGTAGCAAGCCGTCACTGACACATGAGTTGAAGCAGTCGCCCAACGTACGTTCCGATGACAATCGCGCGATGACGCTATAGTCACTCAGGGATAATCGGTGCGACCGATACGAAAGAGGGTCAAAGACGAGATAAATCGCTACGCTACGATTCGTCGTCCGCGTGATTTGCAGATCCTGGCGCAGCGACGTTTGCATCGCGCGTATGGTTTCAAATGGGTCGCCGTCGACGGTTTCCGCTTGATCATCACGCGCCGACGGTTCGTAAGACGAATAGGTGCTGGTCATAATTTGTTTTCGCTACGGAAAATTGGCCCGGCTCACAGCCACAACACGTCGCAAAGGTATTCATACGCGCCATGCAGCGCGACCCAGCAGACAGGACGCCAACCGGTGTGAGTTCTCGCAATGCCTTTCATTCCATGTCGCAGTTCCGATGGCGAGCCGTCAACTGCCGCTTTTGCAATGATCACATTCTTGCCATCGACGACTTCGGCTGCGCCGGAAACGTGCTCGACGCGATAGGCATGCTTCACGCCAGGAGTAGCGATCGGCGCAAAACTCCCTTGTTGGTCAAATTGAATAAACCGTGCTATTCGCTCCGGAACTTGCAATTGAAGTTCCCACTGATCCATAGGAGAAAATGAAAGGATCGCTTCGCCTTGTGCGAACACTTGTCCGATCTTGGTCGATAAGTCTGCCGCGACCACCATCCCAGCAGCCGGCGCCGTGATGGTGCAGTCGGCAATCTTTGATTCAACGGTATCAAGTTGGCACTGGAATGCCCGCGAAGTTGCCTTGGAAAGTGAGGCCGATGCGGCATCGCCGGCGGCCAGAGCCTTGCGGACATCAACCTCGGCTTGGTTGCGACTGGCAAGCAAACGAGAACGCTCAAGCTGCAACTCTCGTGTGTCAAACTTTGCTAAGATTTGACCCGGTTGAACGAGGTCTCCCGAACGGACCATCGTTTCGGAAAGCTTCATGTCAAAGCGAGCGATGGAGTGGTTCAAGTTGGCCGGCACAATCATGCACGGCGTTGCGGGACGGTAGGGCATCCAGCCGAAAAAGAAAATCATCACTGCCGCCGCGGTCATCACGCGAACGATCTGACCGATTCGTGTTTTGGGTTCCCGTACTTGGCGAACACAATGGCCCGTCCACGCCTTGAGGTGTTGGCCGATCCCGCGGTCACCGCGCACCGATAGCTGAATCGCGGGCCCAAACGGTTCGATCACTCCTTGCAATCCGCTGATATCGGCGTCGGTCAGCGGGTTGGTCGCGTCTCGCTGCAGGGTCATCACGGCGACTGTTTCGCCACCGGCCATGATTGGCAATGAAACGACCGCCGATCGAGTCGACGCCGCCCATCTTTGATGAATCGGCATGCTGCGGGCGCGTTGGTTCTTCGTCATGGATTGGCCGCTGACCACGCATCCTGAATCATAAGCCTCTTCCATCGCTTGCTGGACATCGACCACACCGGGGCTGGTCGCTTTGAATTGATCCATGCCCGAGATCGCTAAGACGCGAACTCGCTGATCTTCCACCAAGCCCATCGCCACTTTTCCGCATCCGTAACGACCGGCCAAGGATGCGACCAATGCATATGCGAACTCGCGAGTGTCTCGATAAGCCGCCGTTCGTCCAATCAATTCAAGCGTCTTGGCTTCTGGGGCAGTCGCCGGTGCATTCGATTTGGCGTCCGGCAAGTGCATCGCAGCCTGCAATAGCAGCGACTGCAAACGTTCCGCCGGCAATGCCAACTCACTCTCATCCATCGCTCGCAGTGCAAAGCAAACCGTCGCTTTCAAATCAACAGGTGCATCCAGTCGCAACGGGATTGCGATCAAGGTCACTGATATCCCGTCAAGCTGCACACCGGTCTGAAAAACGGCTTGCCTGTGGCACTCACATTCAACGGAGGCTTGATGCAATAATGCTTTGAGATTTTGTTTCGTATCGCCTTGAACATGTTCAATGCAGGCGAAATCGGCTATCGAATCGCTCAACTGCTGCCCGTGCATCGAGAACCCGATGATCGACTTTTGACCAGCAATTTTCCGCACCGCTGATCGCCAATACGTCGACCCATTACGACTGGCCTGAGCGATCGCGATAAACTCGGCGTGATAATCGACAAGGTCGATGCAGCCGGCATTGGCGTTAGATCGACTTGTCGTCACCGATTTGGGTGACGAACCGCCCAACGGCTTGCCCTGCGGTGTTATTACGAACGGCAATTGCGAAAAAGTCGTCGAGGATTGCGTGGGACTAATCATAGCGTTTGTTATGCTTGAGACGATTGGGCCTTCAACCAAATCTTAAACCAGTCCGTCGGGAAACATCTCTTGTGGCAATGGTGTCAGAAACCGGAACCCCGCCTCGAAGACCTCTTCGTCAATCAGGCTGCAGCGAATGCAACGCCCCAGCAGTCCCGAAAGCAGTGGGTCGTTTTCCTTAATACCGTCAAACCGATAGATGTCACCAATAAATGGCGGTTTATCAAGAATTAAACCACATCCTGTCATCGAAAAATCTTTGGTGCGGCCATGCAGTTCATGAATCGATCGTTGACTAGTATTGGCCAGTCGCAACTTCAACGGAACGTTTACGGGGAGGCGACTTCCCGCAGCACGAACTTCGCGAACCACACCACTTTGACTCAAATGGTTGCGTTTTTGGGCGAATAAGATGTCGCCATCAATCTGGAGTTGCTCGCCTAACATTTCGGTTACTTATGACGAATGGTGGTTTGACTCAATTGGTTTTGATCATCCGAGGTTACGGACGAGGTTACGGACGAAGTTACGGAACTGGCCGTCGCAACCCTGTTCAATCGTAGGTTAAAAACCGCGATCTGCGATGATATTTTCATCAATTAAGGAATCGCCAATCAGGCTGTTCGAGTCAGTTTTCGTTGCGTGCCTTGGAGTAAGAATACGACCGAAAGGATTCGGTTTGGGTAGCCTTTGCGGGTTGCGAGGCTGTGCGGATTTGCATTCTGGCGGGAATCACTTGGCATTATGACACCCCTCAATCGTTAGGGGCCTATAGAGGGTTATAGGCAGAAGGGTTTTTGGACTTTCGAGTCAATCCATGACTATCCAAATCCACCCATCACCGCCTGCGCGTCGGATCGGTCGGCACGACGCAATCCAATGGTTGTCAAGCAAGGCTTGAACGGATGCCGCGTTTGAGAATCGTTTGCTTGCGAGTTTCGATCGACCTCACAAATCAATGTATCGCTAGTCCCTTCTACTCATACAAGAAAAGAAACCCCGAATGTCGAGTATGCAATCCTCTTCGTCACAATCGACCAACAAAAAAAATCTAAGTATTGATTCGATTGAACCGCTGATTCTAATGTCTGCAAGTTGTGGTCTGGTTGATTCGGTAACCAACCCGGCACCAGTCGACACGGTGGCTCCGCCAAGTCCGGAGCCGACGGACACGACCACTGATTCCGGTGCGACCACAACAGGTGCATCGGGCAACGGCATCACACTGGCCGGCACCGATGGAAATGACCTGCTTTCAGGCGGCCCCGGTGACGACACGCTGATCGGTGGTTTGGGAAGCGATTTGCTGCTAGGAAATGATGGCAACGACACCTTGATTGGTGGCGAAGGCCACGACTTGCTTAAGGGTGGCGCAGGAGACGACACACTCGATGGCGGCGCCGGTGATGACATCCTCAAAGGCGGCGATGGGAATGATGTCTTGGTCGGAGGCAGTGGAAATAATATTCTCGACGGCGGCGACGGGATCGACACCGCAGTATTCAACGGAAAATTCTCCGATTTTACGGCTACCGACTTAGGTAACAATACAATCGAAGTACGCGGCAGTGACAGCCGAGACGTCATCACCAACGTTGAAAAGTTTCAGTTCGCTGACGGCACGGTCACGCTTCCTGACCTGCTAGCTGGACGTGGCCCGGTCAATACAATCCTGGGTACCGACGGTAACGATCGACTTGTCGGAACTTCAGGGAACGATGTCATTGTCGGTGGTGCCGGTGATGACCTGCTCGAAGGTGGCGACGGCAACGATCAACTCTTCGGCGGCGCCGGTGATGACTTGCTGGACGGTGGCGCTGGCATCGACCTGCTCTTCGGCGGAGAAGGTGACGACATCCTCAAGGGCGGTGCTGGTGACGACGCGCTCTTTGGTGAACAAGGCAATAACCAACTCGATGGTGGCGAAGGGTTTGACACCGCTATCTTCAGTGGTAAGTCAACCGATTTTACAATCACCAGTCTCGACAATGGAGCGATCCGAGTTGCCGGTGCCGATGGCATCAACATCCTGACCAGCATCGAACAATTGCAGTTTGATGATGTGACTATCCCGGCCGCAAACATCATTAACGCAGGCGGCGGTGCAGGTGCAGGCGGCGGTGCAGGAGCAGGCGGCGGTGCAGGAGCAGGAGCAGGAGCAGGAGCAGGAGCAGGAGCAGGAGCAGGAGCAGGAGCAGGAGCAGGAGCAGGAGCAGGAGCAGGTTCTGGCGCGA
>DNWZ01000819.1 GCA_003506095.1 Planctomycetaceae bacterium
TTGATGTTCACATCGCCTTCACCAAGAGGCACTTCTTGGCCCCACGTGACGCCGGGTTGGTCGCTCCACTTGCCGTCTTTGCAATGGACGCTGCGAACGTACTTGGCAAGTTTGCGAAGCGCTTCGAGCGGTTCGCCCATGCCGTAAAGAATCATATTGGCCGGGTCGAAATTGATCTTCAGGTTGTCGTAACCGACGTCCTGTATAAACGCGATCAGGTCTTCGGCGGTTTCTTGTCCGGTTTCCAGATGCAGGAATTGGCCGTTGTCTTGGCAGTGCTGGCACAATTGGCGAGTGACTTCGATGATCCCGGGACGCTCGGGATGGTCGTGTTCGTGTGGAACGACACCGATATGCAGGGCGACAGTATCGCACCCCATTTTCTTGGTGAAGTCGCTGATTTCGAACATTTCCTGCAGGCGTTCTTGTCGCGTTGCCGCCGGAACCAAACCGATTGTTCGTCCGACGGTGGGGATGTCGGCGTAGCTTTCGCCGTCAAAACCTCCGAAAACTGCGGTCAATTGCACGTTGATTTTCTGCAATTGGTCACGCAGTTGGCTCGCCTTTTCGTCTGTACGAGACTGACGATGCGGGGTATGGAGCTGGATGGTTGGCACACCAACCTGCTGGATAACATCCCAAGACACGCCGAGGCCGGCATCCACTGAAGCGAACACACCGATTGGATTCATGAGTTTGATAATTCGAAATTGGGCGGGGAAATTGAATCAAAACCGGCCCACATCATAACACAAGGCCGCGTCGCCGGGGTAAACCCGAAGACACGGCCTTGTCGTCGTTCATTTGCAGCGTCCCAGGGCGGTGCTCGTTGGCACCGGCCTGGTTCGAATCGGGCTTACCGGGTCGGATCGAAACCGGTTTGAGCCAGCTCTTCTTCTTCCTGGATGATGATTCGCGGAGTGACCATCATCATCAAACTCTGGGCATCGCGACCGATGGCCACGTTGCGGAACAGACGATTGATATAAGGGATCTTGCTGAGGATCGGCACACCGCGTTCGTTGCGTCCTTCTCGCATCCGCTTGATACCACCCAACAGGATTGTACCACCATCTGGAACGCTGACCGTGGTGCTGATATTGGTGCTAGCCAGGGTCGGTTGCTGGACCGTAGTGCCTTCGATGATATCGTCTTCTTCGTCTCTTCGAATCGGTTCACCTGTCACCGGGTCACGTTCAACATTGTTGGACGATCGTCGTCGGCGACCTTCGTAAGTGAATGTACCGACGTCGCCGATCTGGCTGAAGTAAGGGACCAAGGTAACTCGGACAAATCGTTTGTCATCGCTGACAACCGCTTGAACATTCAACTGCGTCCCTTCTTTCAACACGGTAACAATCGGTTGCTGGGCGACAGCAAAGTCACCAACAACAGGTTGAATGCTGGTCACGAAAACCCGCTCAACCTGGTCGGAAATATTGGCTTGTTGGCCATCGAACAACGTTACCTTCGGGGCCTGCAGAACGTTTGTTCGAGCATCACCCTGAGCAGCTTGTAAGAAGAAGAACGCTTCGATATCGCTTAGAATCGCAAATCCGAGTGTTGATCCGGCCCCGGCATCGAACGCACCGAATGCGGGTGTCACACCGAAGTTGTTGTTCAACTTGATGTCAAAGTCAGCCGTTGGCAGACCGTTTGTTCCGTCCCAACCAATCGTAACCGCTGGGCCCTTATCGTCCGTTGGCAACTTCTTGACGTTGTCATCAAAGCTGACATCAAAGTCGACACCGATTTGTTCAAAGAACGAATCGCTGAGTGTGATGAAACGTACTTCAATGGTGACTTGCAAGTTTTGCAGCTTACGCAGCGAAGCGAGCAATTCGGCAATTTGATCGTGCACCTCGCTGGTCGTGCTGATGACCAGGCTGAGGTTTTGGATATAGGGCGCAATCGTGTAGGGACCGCCTTCGTCTGCCCACTGCCCAGGCTCGATCGTTGATTGAATCAGGGTCATCAGTTCGAATGGCATGAATCCACCACCGTACGCCCCGCCGTTCGAATTTTGAGCGCGAGAACCGGAGAAACTGCCGGTGTTACTCATCCCGCCGAACTGCGCCATCGCCTTGGGGTTCAGGCTGCCACTGCCGTTACCACCAGCGGCCAAGCCGGCCAACGACACAGGCATCACCTGGACATCCGCTTGCTGATTCGTCATTTGATAAGCGGCTCGCATCGCGCCAGCCAACCCATCCTCGTAACCGGTCGTAAAGTTGGGAATCGGCGTCACTAAGTCAGTAACGCGATATGTCTTTGCCCAAACCCGCGTCCGCTTGGCTTCATGCGTTGTGATCTTCATTACATCGTCTTCGATGATATAGGTCATCCCGAAGTCTGATAAGATCAAGTTCAGCGCGCTTTTGAGCGATATCGGTTTGGTCAATTCTAAAGTGACGGGCGAGTCGGACTGGACCGAGGCGTCCGCCATCGCACGACCGTCCATTACGATCGGTATGTTCGTAATGGCCGCCAAATCTTGCATCACTTCGGCGATCGGACGGTTCTTATAGTTGACGTCGACGGGAGTCGCCAGGCGTTCGTTGATCTGCTTCTCTGCCGTCGAATACCGCGACTCTGCCTCTGTCAATAATTTGCGACGGCGCGACAATTCGCTCCATTGTTGGGCATCGCCAAAATCGATTTCGCGATTCGGATCGATCGGTGTACCTGCTCGGTCAATATCGAGCAACGTTTTAACGACACGGTCTTCTTTTAACAGCGCAATATCTTCGTTGATCATCAACCGAGTGCCCATCCGGCTGGTGTGCAGCAAGCTTTTCGCAATCGCTGAACCAGGGCTCAGTTCACCCACTTTCTTTGCGACAACTTCGGCCTCAGGGTAGCGGCGTTGTTCCATCAAGTCATTAAAGGTCTCGACCATCGCGGCGATCTCATCGTCAACCCGCGCGGTTTGCGATTGTTCGTTTGACAATTGAGCTCTGACCGCATCGTTTGCCAAGTCGAGTTCGATTTGGGCGCGATTGGCTTCCACATACTGCTTCTGCTCGTTAATCGCACGCTCGACCATTGCCATCATGCTGGCCGATGCGGTCGCATCGAGCTTGCTGCTGGAAATGCTTTGACGCAGGATCTGCAAGCGATCGAGCGCTTCCAGTGGCTTGGTGGTGCGAAGATCGTTTGCCTTGGCCAATTCAGAGGTTATCTCGCGGTAGATGCGGCGAGTTTCTGCCTGTGATTCAGCTTCGGCCCGCTGGATCGGCGTCATGTCCGCAGACATCGCAGCAGATCCTGGTTCGGGCAAACGTGTCGGCTGAAGCAGTGTCAGCTTTTCTTTCAACTGAGCACGAGTCGCCAAATCCATGGTCGATTCGAACTTCCAGGCTTCGACAAACAAGGCCCGAGCGGCCGTGGTGTCGCCAGTTGCGAGCGTTTCTAGACCACGACGATAAAGTGTTTCACCATCGGATGTGGCGACCAGTTCGCCCAGTCCCTGCACCGGTTTGACTTGCGTCCTATCGCTGTCAGGATTGAAGATCGAATTGACAACCGAGCCTTCGCTGGTCGTGCCGCCGGCTGGCATCACGCCGCTGGCTTGACGAATCATCGAATCACCAACTTGTCCGCTTGCCATGCCAGATCGACGCGCCGCCGACTGGACATCCAACGCCAGCTGCCAAACGCGTGGTTCGCCCGGGGCAAACGCCGACTCGGCAACGGCCAAGCTTTCCGCCTGCGTCACTGATTTCTGAGCAGCGGCAATATCACCCCGATCCAGCGCCGCGCGGCCTTGAACCACTAAGCGAATCGCTTCTTGCTTCTTCGCTTCGATTGTTGATGCGTTTGTTGTTGCGCCAGGAGCCATCAACGGTTGCGATTGACCACCCGCAACTGTTGCACTGGGCGGCGCCGTTGGCGGCATATCAAGCAAATCACCTGAGATACCAATTTTTTCCAGCGATTGTCGAAGCGCTAGCACCTGGGGCTGAATTTGCGGCAATGGCTGGGCATTGACGCGTGCTCGGCGATACAGTTCTACAGCATCGGCGTATTTCTTCGCCTCCACCGCAGCCTTCGCTCGAGCGAGCAAACTTTCGGTCGCCGCTAAACGGGCTTCTTGGTTGGCCGCAGACGTAGCCATCGAAATCGGACCCCTCGTTGCGGCTCCGCCGCTGGGTAATGCCGCTTGGTTGACGACAGGCTGGTCGCCCAGTGCCGTCGCCATCAGTCCGGTGCCCAATATCAACGGCATCAGCCGGAATCGAAGCGACCGATTTAGTGAATCGTTGAGGTGGTTCAACGCGACTCTCCTTTTCCGCGGTTGAATGATTGCAGAACTTGCTTGGCCCACGTCCAATGATTGTTGACGCATGTCGGTTGACCATTCCCTTTTCCAGAACTGATGCCGCGGTCTTCCATTGACTCGGCGGCCGTGACCGGTGACAAACTCATTTTGTCGCGGTACAACGTCGGTAATTTACGAGACAACTCCCGTAGTGTTGCCGGGAATAGCGAATCCGCAGTGCCGTCGTCAACGCCATTTGGATACGAAAAAAAGGCCTTCTGCCAGATTTTTTTCCGATCCGCTCAGGCACTTCGCCCAAGTTCCCACACGACCGCATGCAGATTATCTGGCCAGCGTGATTTGACGACTTTCACACCAGCGATTGCACTTTTTTCAAACCATTTTCGCGGACGATTCCTCTTTCCCACCGGAGACTCACACCATGCCCAGCCGCCGCATCTTGATGATCGTAGGCGATTACGTGGAAGATTATGAAGCGATGGTGCCGCTGCAGATCTTGCAATGTGCGTCGCATCACGTCGATACCGTTTGCCCCGGAAAATCCGCTGGTGACACCGTGATTACCGCGATCCATGATTTCGAGGGGGCGCAAACGTACAGCGAAAAACCGGGGCACCGGTTCGCAATCAGCGCCAATTTCGATTCGATTGACCCAGCGTCTTACGACGCGTTGGTTTTGCCCGGTGGTCGTGCCCCGGAATACCTGCGATTGAATCCCCGTGTGCTGGAAATCGTTCGCCATTTTTCACAAACATCCAAACCGATCGCCGCGATTTGCCACGGTCCACAAATTTTGGTCGCCGCCGGTGTCCTGCAGGGCCGCCAGTGCAGTTGTTATCCGGCCGTCAGCCCCGAGATCACCGCAGCCGGTGGCCAGTACATGCCGCCAGCGGCAACGATGGATTCGGTTCACGTCGAAGGAAACCTCTGCACCGCGCCAGCCTGGCCCGCCCACCCGGCATGGATGCGCGAGTTCTTGAAAATGTTGTGATCCTTGCAGGGCCGATCCCCAGTCGCCACAATCGCACGCAACCTTTGCCCCCTCCATTGCCACTTTTCACTTCAGGAGTGCTTTATGCCACGTCCCGTCACCCTTTTCACCGGCCAATGGGCCGACTTGCCGATCGCTGAAATGGCCCGAATGACCGCCGATTTTGGCTACGACGGTATCGAACTGGCCTGTTGGGGCGATCACTTCGAAGTCGACAAGGCGCTCTCGCAAAGCGATTATTGCGACAACAAACGCGACCTACTTAACGGCCTCGGTTTGCAATGCCACGCGATCAGCGCCCACTTAGCCGGCCAAGCCGTGCTGGACATCATCGACGAACGCCATAAATCGATCCTGCCGCCACACGTTTGGGGCGATGGTAATCCTGCGGGCGTCAACCAGCGTGCCGCAGAGGAGCTGATGAACACCGCGCGTGCGGCCCAAAAATTTGGTGTCGATGTCGTCAACGGCTTCACCGGCAGCAGCATTTGGCACCTGCTGTATTCGTTCCCGCCGGTGCCTCCGAAGATGATTGATGCGGGATTCGACCTCTTGGCCGAACGCTTCAATCCGATCTTGGATGTTTTCGGCCAGTGTGGCGTCAAGTTCGCGCTAGAAGTACACCCGACCGAAATCGCGTTTGACATCTACACCGCACAGCGAGCTCTCGAAGCACTCGACCATCGCCCTGAGTTCGGATTCAATTTCGATCCCAGCCACTTGATTTGGCAAGGTGTCGATCCGGTGCAGTTCATTCGCACATTCCCTGATCGCATCTATCACGTTCACGTCAAAGATGCGATCGTCAAACTCGACGGCAAATCAGGCATCCTGGCCAGCCATATCAACTTTGGTGACCATCGCCGAGGCTGGGACTTCCGCAGCCCCGGTCGTGGCGGAGTCAACTTCGAAGAAATCATCCGCGCACTGAACGATATCGGCTATGCCGGCCCGCTGTCGATCGAATGGGAAGACAGCGGAATGGATCGCCAATTCGGTGCAAGGGAAGCCTGCGAGTTCACCAAGAAACTCGACTTCTCACCAAGCGGTCGCGCTTTCGATTCGGCTTTCGAAAAAGATTGATTCGCTCGTTCGGGTCACTTGTTACCAGGCGGTGGAACGACAGACCAAACCGTCGTCGTTCCACTGGTTTCATTTCCGGCAACAATCAGCGGCGTTTGTGTCGGTGATTCTTCTGCGGCAATGAAGATCAATCCTTCGA
>DNWZ01000591.1:0-5142 GCA_003506095.1 Planctomycetaceae bacterium
ATCAACATCATCAGGATGGCACCGACACGTGCGTCGATCAATCCGCTTGATAACTCTCGCTCCGTCCACCCTTTTTGACGCACCAAGTAGGCCTGGTAATAAGCTCCTGAAATCACCAGCGTCGTGCCGATCATGCCTAGCAGTGACAGATCAATGGGTGATTCCCCCACACCACCGCCCCACAGCAGATGGATCGGTGGCACCAAACCTTTTAACAATTCCAAAATATCAGGTCGAGCAAAAGCGAGGTTGATTGCAAAACTGACCAGCATCACGCCGACAAACACGGCCATCAACCGTTCGAGCGCCTTGTATAAGTTTTCAAACACAAACAAAAAAGAAATTGCCAGAATATTGAACAGAATCACCAAGTGCCACATCTGCAAGCCAGGCACTTTGGATATCCCGGTTTCAAACTCCGCCATCGCAGCGTAGATGCCAAGATTGTTTCCAAACTGGAACGCCGCAGCCATGAAGAACACACATGAACTTAAGAACACGGCTAGCCATCGCCCGAGGTGTTTCGTGATCAGCGAGCCATTGGACGCACCAGCAGTCGCACCGATGCGTGCCGACATTGTCATGAAGGTCAACATCAGAATGACCGAAAAAATGACGACCCAAAGCATCGAGTAACCATACTTCGCGCCGACTTGCGAACTGGTTGTGATACTGCCCGGGCCGATCACAACACACGCTGTGATCATGCCGGGTCCAATCCGGTGATACCAACGCACTTGCGTTACAGCGTCTGTGGTTGATGTACCCATCGTCGTAGCGGAGGCGTCTGTCATGAAAATGTGTAGGGATAGGGTGAGTGTGAATCAAAATGGGATGAATCGATCGGGCTTTCGATTTCAAATTTTGCCATCGATCAGAGCGATCGGAAACAAGTCCGAACGTCGATGTTCTTTCGACATCCTTGCTTCCAGCTTTTCAACAATCGCGGGGTTCTGGTCGGCAACGTCGGCGGTCTCTGCAGGATCCGCCTGAAGATCATACAACTCTGTTTTGATCGGCTTGGCATTCGCACGATCTTTCGGCCTGGGATGCAGGCCGGTGCGAATCGCCTTCCAGTTTCCGACACGGATCGATTGCTGGCCGCCATAGCCGGGAAACTCGCGGTAGAGCGATTCGCGTGGCGGTTGCGATTGCCCCAGCAATGTCGGCAACAAACTGATGCCATCGATATCACTCGGTATCGTCGCGCCGGTCAAGGAACCGCCTTTTGAAGCAATTTCAGCGAAAGTCGGTAACCAATCTTCAAAGCCCGAAACGCGATCAGACGTCGTTCCACTGTCGATTTTTCCTTTCCAACGAACAATGGTCGGAACACGGATCCCGCCCTCGTAAAGCATTCCCTTGCCGTCGCGCAAGCCACCGTTGGAATTGAAAAAATCGCCATCCGATCCTGCCAAGCCTTGCAGCATCCCCTGCAGCGGACCGTTGTCGCTGCTGAATACAAAGACAGTATTCTCATCCAAGCCGAGTTGCTGCACCAACTGCATCGCGCGGCCGATTTCACCATCCATGCGAGTGATCATCGCGGCATACGCAGATTGCGGTTTATAGTGCGGAATGTAACCCTTGCCGCCCTTATAAGGCTGGTCTGGAAATTGACCTTTATACTCCGCCAACGAATCGTCTGGAACTTGCAATGCGACGTGCGGAACCGTTGTTGGCCAGTACAAAAAAAATGGCTGCTCCGCGTTATCGCGAATAAAGTCCAATGCTTGCTCGGCGATCAAGTCGGCGGAATAGGCTTCGCCACGGAAACGACGATAACTGGTCGGATCATTCGGGTCTTCATCATCACGGAATGTATCGTGCGCGGAAAAAGCATGATTGTTGAGCGCGACGGTTTTATCATTGTCCCATAAGTACGTCGGATAAAAATTATGTGCGACGGACTGGCAATTGTATCCGAACCAACGATCGAACCCTTGCTTGAGAGGCTCGCCCGTACTACCTGGTCCGCCAAGTCCCCACTTTCCGAAACCACCACAGGTGTATCCGCGAGACTTCAAATGCGAAGCAATCGTCACCGAATCGGCGGCGATCGGATGTTGCCCCTCGGTTTCAGGACGTCCATCGACAAACTTTTTTGAGGCTAGTCCGCGGTTATCTCTCACTTGAGCGTGCCCAGGGTGATAACCCGTCATCAATACGCAACGTGATGGCGCACAAACCGCATTGCCCGAGTAATGGTTCGTCAACCGCATCCCCTGGGCAGCCAATGTATCCAGATTCGGAGTGCGGATTTTCACTTGGCCAAAACTGCCCAGGTCGCCATAGCCAAGATCGTCGGCCAAAATGAAGATGATGTTTGGCGGTCGCGTATCCGTCGCATTGCGTTTGGTCGCAGGGGCATCTGCGGCAATCGCAGCGCTGGAATCGAAACCCGTCGCCAGCAGACTGGCAAAGCCGATCAGCATCACGCGTCGCATCCATGGCGGCGATGACTTCGGCTGTGGGTGGGATAGCAGTTGGCAGTAGCTGGAATCCACGGCTGGCGCCTCGTGAAATCGAAGGAAGGGCGGGCAGGAACGACATTTGCGATCGCGATTGTCGCCATTGAACGCTTCATCGTGGCCCGAACTGCTCTGCGACACAAGTCTTGGCTCGCATCATTGCCGCAAAGTAACGTTGTCGCGATCCAGTGGAGCCTTATCCTCCCGCAACTTACGCTTGGCAGTGGTGACAGACGTACAACTTGCGCGCCGCCATCTTTACAACCGCGACCGGGCCGGCACAGCGCATACAGGTTGTCTTGCCGTAAATCCTCAACCGCTGGTGCTTGTCCAATTTTTCAAGAGGTTTTCCCGCTTCTTTCGCCGTCACCGCAATGATCTGGTCGTGCTTGACGCCGGTTCGCAACATTCGCACCAACACTCGCCACAGCCGATCGAACGACTTGCGATCGAGATCGCAACCGCGAGTCTCAGGATTCATCCCGATTTCAAACAATGCCTCGGCGCGAAAGATGTTTCCAATTCCTGCAATCACCACCTGATCCAATAACAACGCCCCAATCGGCTGTTTACTTGACGCGACATTCTGCCAGACATCCGCAGCCAACCCGCCCGCTAGAGGATCAGGCCCCAGTCTTGCCAGTACTTGATCGCGATCCACTGTGTCGATCACTCGACACTGCGTCGGCCCGTTCAAATCGAGTGTCGCTTTGTCGTTGACGATTCGCATTCGCACTAGCCCGCGAGCCGGTGGCGAGGGGACTGGTCCCAAGCGAAACGATCCGTAGCGTCCCAAATGGACATGAACAAACAGATCGTTTTCAAATTGATAAAACAAATGTTTTCCCGCCGCCACAACGTTCGCCAGCACTTGGCGATCGACTTTCATAGCATCAGAAGAAAATCTCCCCTGAGGGCTGGAAACATGTACCTTGCAACCACAAAACAATGCGGAATGGTCGATCGCGAAGCGATGGGTCTTATGGCCTTCGGGCATACGTGGATCAATTTCATTCAAGGGAATCTTGTTCTATGAATCGCTTGACAGGAACCGATTCTTTGAAGCGTCGTTAACACGCCAGTCGCACACCTACACGGCCTAATTCAGGGGGCGGTGCACTGTAATAAACCACCGCTTTGGCCGAATTGACCGCAAAAATACCAAGACCGCTCTGCGGACAACAAATCATAACCTGACGTGACGTGTCAGAGGACGGACGCCAACTTTGGCGCAGCGATTGCTTGAGCCATTACCTTCAAACGGTGCCTAAATCGTCGGCATCGGTCCAGAAAATCTCCTCACACGTTCAGAGCATTGAAATGAAAAGACTGATGTCAATCACAGCCGTATTAGCGGCCGTTACGTGCCACAGCGCCTATGGGCAATTGGATGGGATCGAGGGTGCGGCCCAGAGCGCCGCCAAACAAGCCGGATTGGCGGCAGACGCAGCCGCCAGTCAAGTTCAGTTGCAAGCCAGCGGCAATTTCCAAACGGGAGCAACCGCCAACGTGCAAGCGGATAGAGGTGCCCACCAAAGTGGTTATCGTGGCAACAGTTCTGGCCAGAACCAGCACGGGCAATTTGCACCAGGCCAAATGCAGATGACCGCTCACACCAGGCCCGTTTATTTGCTGCGCTACGATCACACCGGTCGAGAATATATCTGCGTGCAGGGACGGCGAATCTACTTTGATGACCAACCACCGATGGTTAAAGATCAACGCAGTGATGATTTTTATGAATCGAGTCGTCAGAATTTAGATACAACTGATTCCGAAGATCAGCGCCCGCCCGGTGCAACTCAATCCGACAGCGACAACGGCAAAGCAGCCACGGAGCCACTACCCGCAACATCGCCAGACGCGCCGAATTCGTCGGCAAATACAACGGATGCAGAGAGCTCGTCAGATAAGGACGAAAATAATGACGGCGAGGAATCTCAACAGTCGGATGATGATTCAGAAAACAAGCCGGATTCCGACAACGATGAGGGTGACGCGAACGAATCGGATGAAGCCTAAAGACTTTTCAGAGGTGCGTTCCACCTCGTTAAGAACTTAGAACCAATAGCTGCGTTCCGAAGTTGTCTCGGTCGGGCGATGATCATCACCGGAACCGAAACGCATCACCCCATTTCATCGTCCGCCCGCCGGAGGCGGGCGGACCCAATCCTGAGACTGGCGTCCCAGGCTACAACCTTTCGCCACTCCGCGGCTTTCCGGACAAACCGCTGGGTTCAAGCGAGCAAAATTGCTTGAGTAAAAGGAGGGTAGCGACTTCGCTCCGGCGGGTCGGTTAAACTGACACGATCAGCCCAGCGACCATTCGCCGAACACCGCATCGCGCCCGCCCCGCGATTAGACCGGACAGTGTCCCCGCGAAGATTGGACACATAGCACTAAGCGACGTCGCCTAGTGACAGCACGTCGCCATAGCGTCGGATCACCTGTGACTTAAGTTTGGCCATTGCCGGTGCGGACATGTCTGGGTCGGCGTCGATCATTTCTTGGGCCAATTCTCGCGCGACCGTTAAGATCGCTTCGTCGCGGGTAAGATCCGCGATCATCATCGGTGGCATCCCGCTTTGTCGTCTGCCCATCAAATCGCCGGGACCGCGCAGTCGAAAGTCCGCTTCGGCGATTTCGAAACCGTCATTGGTTTCGGCGAACG
>DNWZ01000591.1:5157-5580 GCA_003506095.1 Planctomycetaceae bacterium
CGACCGCGAAGCTGGTGCAATTGCGCTAGCCCGAAACGCTCGGCCCCCAGCACCGTCATGACGGTCGCGTTGGGGACATCGATCCCGACTTCGATCACTGTGGTGCTGACCAGAACTTGAGTGCGTCCTTGTGCGAATCGCTCCATAGCCGCCGTTTTTTCTTCGGTCGACATGCGGCCGTGCAACAGATCGATTCGATAGCCGGCCAAAGCCCCTTCTCGCAATTGCTGGAAAGTCGCAATCGCTGACGAGACGTCTTCGCCAGTCGTTTCATCGGGCAAATCCTTGGTGGCATCGATTTCCGATTCCATTGCTGGCGTGGATTCATCGTCACGCTTGTCGGTGCTGATACGAGGGGTAACCACGAACGCTTGACGACCTTCGTCGATACGACCGGCAACGAATCGCCACCATCGATCGCGC
>DNWZ01000591.1:5608-5866 GCA_003506095.1 Planctomycetaceae bacterium
ACATGGTCATCGTCATCGTTCGCGGGATCGGCGTCGCGGTAAGAACCAGATAATGCGGATCGATCCCACCCTGGCGCAACGCCCTTCGCTGGTCGACACCGAACTTGTGCTGTTCGTCGATCACGCAAAGACCCAATTTTGCGAAAGAGATTTCGCCGTACAGCAATGCCTGTGTACCGACCAAGACTTCGATCTCACCAGCGGCAGTCCTGCGCAGCACTTCGCGTCGCTCTGCAACTGTCAACGAACCACACAGCA
>DNWZ01000592.1 GCA_003506095.1 Planctomycetaceae bacterium
CCAAAGTTCGTCGTGAAAGAATGGGTCACATTGAACTTGCCGCTCCCATCACTCACATCTGGTTCTTAAAATCTCTTCCTTCTCGTATTTCAACAATCCTTGGCACTACTCTTAAAGCCATTGAAAAAGTTATTTACTTTGAGGCCTATATCGTAACTGACGGCTTAATGTCGCCTCTTAAAGAAGGTGAAATCCTCACTGAAGATGAATATGAAAAATTGCAAAACGAGCATGGTTACGGAAGCTTCGTTGCAGAAATGGGAGCTGAAGCAGTTCAAAAACTTCTAAAAAAATTAGATCTAAAAAAATTACAAAAAGAGTTGCGCGAAGATTTAGCCACTCAAACTTCTGAGCTTAAACGCGAAAAAGCGATGAAGCGCTTAAAATTGATTGAACAGTTTATTGATTCGGAAACCAATAAACCAGAATACATGGTGATGAGCGTTCTCCCTGTAATTCCACCAGATATCCGTCCTTTAGTAATGCTTGATGGCGGACGTTTTGCAACTTCGGATCTAAACGAATTGTACCGCCGCGTAATCAATCGCAATAACCGTTTAAAAAGATTGATGGAATTAGGCGCGCCTGAAATCATCATCAAAAATGAAAAACGCATGTTGCAAGAATCGGTTGACGCCCTTCTTGATAATGGTCGCTCTGGTGCAATTGTAAAAAATTCCAACAAGAAACCTTTCAAATCTTTGAGCGACATGCTTAAAGGAAAACAAGGTCGTTTCCGCCAGAACCTTCTTGGTAAACGCGTCGATTACTCTGGACGCTCAGTTATTGTTGTTGGTCCAGAATTAAAATTACATCAATGCGGTTTGCCTAAAAAAATGGCTTTAGAGCTATTTAAGCCCTTCATTTACTCAAAATTAGAACTTTACGGAAAATCGCCTTCGATTAAAGTTTCTAAAAAACTAGTTGAAGCTGGAAGACCTGAAGTTTGGGATATTTTGGATGAAGTGATCAAAGAGCATCCAGTTTTATTAAACCGCGCCCCAACTCTACATAGACTTGGTATACAAGCTTTTGAGCCTCTTTTAACTGAAGGGAAGGCTATTCAACTTCACCCGCTTGTCTGCGCGGCATTTAACGCCGACTTTGACGGTGACCAAATGGCTGTCCACTTGCCGCTTTCGATCGAAGCCCAGGTGGAAGCTCATACGTTGATGATGAGCACGAACAACGTGTTCGCGCCCAGCAACGGCAAGCCGATCATGAGTCCGTCGCAGGACATCGTCATGGGTTGCTACTACATCACTGTCGAATTGCCGGCGCGGAAAGGCGAAGCGATGGTTTTCAGCACGCCTGAAGAACTCGATTTGGCACTCAATCAGGACGTGGTCGATTTGCACGCGCGGGTCAAAATGCGTTTGCCCAAGCACCGCAAGTTGAAGACTGACAGCAATGACAAGGACAAGGTCGCTCGTCACGAATACGGCACGATCATCGACACGACACCGGGTCGCAACCGGTTCAACATGATGTTGCCCGATGGGATGGATTATTACAACCAAGCGATGAAGTCGTCGGACTTGGCAAGCGTGATTAGCGACTGCTACCAGCGACTCGGTCGGCGGGCGACGATCCATTTGCTGGACGATATGATGCAAATGGGCTTCCGCGAATCGACTCGCAGCGGTTTGTCGTTTGCGATCGACGACTTGGTAACGCCTGAGTCGAAGGTTACTTACATCAAGAAGGCCGAAGAAGAAGTGATGCGACTTCAGAAGGCTTTCCGCCGCGGTGAAATGACTGACAAGGAACGCGCCGGTAAAGTCGTCGATTCATGGCAACGGGTGAGAAACGAAATCACCAGCGACATGATGGAAGCGATGAAGAATGACGTCCGTGGCGACGGTTCTTACATCAACCCCGTGTTCTTGATGGCCAACTCGGGTGCTCGAGGTGGTCAGGAACAGATTCGTCAGTTAGCCGGTATGCGAGGGATGATGGCCAAGCCGAACGGCGAAATCCTCGAAACGCCGATCAAGGCGAACTTCCGCGAAGGGCTGTCGGTTTTGGAGTATTTCTCCAGTACCCACGGTGCACGTAAAGGTTTGGCCGATACGGCGCTCAAGACCGCTGACAGCGGTTACTTGACACGTAAACTCGCTGACGTCGCCCAAAACGTGGTCATCACGTTGGACGATTGCGGAACGACTCAAGGGATCACCAAGGGGACTGTCTATCGTGGCGAAACGGTCGAAGTGAAGTTGGTCGATTCGATCAACGGCCGCGTTAGCCGCCAGTCGATCGTCGACCCGTTCAAGGACGAGTTGATCGTTGCCGAAAACGAGATGATCACCCCCGAGATCGCTCGCCGGATCGAAGAACTCGGCTTGGAAAAGATCCAAGTCCGATCACCAATGACTTGCGACGCCCCGCTGGGATTGTGTCGACGTTGCTATGGCATGGACCTTTCGACCGGTGCATTGGTCGAGGAAGGGATGGCCGTCGGTATCATCGCCGCACAGAGTATCGGCGAACCCGGTACCCAGTTGACAATGCGTACGTTCCACATCGGCGGTAGCGTTTCAAAGGTTCTGGAAGAAAGCGACTTGAAGTGCAAGCGTGGTGGTACCGTTCGTTTGACTCGCATGCGAATGGTTCGTAATAACGAAGGCTTCGAGGTCGTGTTGACACGAAACGGCGAAATCAGCGTCGTGGATGATCGCGGTCGCGAAATCGAATCGCACGTCGTTCCCACGGGGGCAAAACTTCGCGTCGCCGATGGCGACAAGGTCAACGACGGCCAGGTTCTTTGCGACTGGAACCCTTACTCGATTCCTGTCATCACAGCTTACGGCGGGACCGTTCGCTTCGAGGACGTGATCGAAGGCGTGACGATGCGAAAAGAACGCGAAATCAGCGGACAAGACCGCATGGTCATCATCGAACATAAGGGCGAACATCACCCACAGATCACGGTGCAAGACGAAAATGGACACGCGGTCGACGTCCAGTACTTGTCCGAACGGGCGATCATCAAGGTGAACGACGGCGACGTCATCGCACCGGGAAGCGTGTTGGCAGAAAACCCACGCGAAACAGGCGGTGTTTCGGACATCACGGGCGGTTTGCCACGGGTGACTGAAATCTGCGAAGCGCGTAAACCGAAGGATCCTGCCGTGATCGCAGAAGTCGACGGCGAAGTCGAGATTCTGAACGAGCGTAAACGCGGTAAACGCACCATCGTTGTGCGCAGCGAATCGGGTATCGAGCGCGAGCACATGGTGCCCGCTGGTAAGCGATTCTTGGTTCATACCGGCGACATTGTCGAAGCTGGCCAAGCGCTCGTGGACGGTCCCTTGGTTCCCCACGACATCCTGCGAGTTTCCGGCGAAGAGGCCGTTCAGCAGTATTTGTTGCACGAAATCCAACAGGTTTATCGAATTCAGAAAGTGGAAATCAACGATAAGCACTGCGAAGTGATTATCGCGCGAATGTTGCGCAAGGTGAAGATCGAGAATGCGGGTGATACCAGCCTGTTGCCGGGCATGGTGATGGACCGATTCGAGTTCCGCCGCGTTAACTTGGAGTTAGCAAAGTGCATCAAGATCACTAACCCCGGTGACACCGATTTGACTGAGGGCGTGATCATTCCTCGAACGACGTTCGAGGAAAAGAATGCCGAAGTCGAAGCGATGGACGGAACTCCGGCCAAGGGCAAGAAAGCCAAATCGGCGACCGCTAGCACCCAGTTGCTCGGTATCACCAAGGCGGCTGTTCAGTCCAGCAGTTTTATCAGCGCCGCATCGTTCCAAGAAACGACCAAGGTTCTGACCGAAGCGGCTTTGGCGGGCAAAGTCGACAAGTTGGTCGGTTTGAAAGAAAACGTGATCCTTGGTCACTTGATTCCCGCCGGTACCGGTTTCCGGATGTTCCAAGATGCCGAAGTCAGTTACCGGCGCGAAGCGTTGCAAGAATTGGCCGAAGCCCCAGCGACGCTTGAGGAAAGTTTCCCGTTGCTATCGGGCGGCGAGACACCTGCGCCATCGAGCAACGCGCCCAAGAGCAGCGAGTCGTTGGACAGCATGTTTGGTGGTGGTAAAGAGTAACCAGTCGAGTCGCTGGTCGATTCTTATCTGATTTAAACAAAAGCCTCGGTTTGGGATTCCCAACCGAGGCTTTTTTGTTGGCTTGTGCGATTTTGACGAAGCGACGTAGCGATTTTCGGTGATGGCGTTGTTCTGCCAATCATTCAATTCTGGTTTTATGAGAGACTCGCAAAATAGCCCGATCGCACACTTTGGCAGTGGAATCGCTGCAGATCGATCTTGTCTCACGGCGCTGGTTTAGCGAATATCACGAAGGGTGCGGTGGTGACTTTTGGAATTACGTTGTTATCAAAATTGTTTGTCGGGCGATGTCAGACTCCTTTCAAAATCCATTTGCGATTCCAGCAGCTAAACGGCGCAATCCGTTGGTTTCGTCGCTAAAGGGGCTGGGCTTTATCGCGGTTCTGCTGGTAGTGGTTGTCTTTTTGCAATCGCAGACCAGGCAATGGTTGCTGCACCAGTGGGTGAAAGGGTTTGCGGACTTGCCGGTGGGCGAGCAAATCGAGCGGCTGCTGCAAATCAATCAACTGGGTGATCTGGCCACAGAAACGCTCGCCCTGCGGATCGCTGCGGAAAATGATAGTGTGGCCGAGGCAGCTGTCGACTTAATCCGAGATCGGCAAACGGCATGGTCGACACGGCAGGACGACGATCTGGCGGCAGCGCACATGCGAATGCTTGTGGGGCTCGACAAAATCGTCGACCAATTACCACCGACACGCATCAGCCGGGTGACGCAGTTGGTCAATCAAACGCTGATCGAATGTGTTGACCAACGTGGTTCGGCGATGACGCAAACGTATCACGCGGCGAACAAACTGCTGACCCGCGTCGCAGACCGTACAGGAATGGAAGAAGGTGGATCGCAGCAAGTCATGGCGGGCCCTTCGCTTGTTCCGCTGCCGATTCGCGTGCAGGCGATCGACCAGACGTCTGAGGTACCGGTTGTGCCGCTTGCCATGCCCGAACCGATCGCCGCTTCGCCTGCAGCATCGCAAGAGATCGTTCCAAGAATCGTTGCTCGCAACACAGCATCGTTGAACGTTTCACAACGTCCCGAACAGCTGTTGGTTCCCACGACTTCCGAAAACGCAATCGCAGATTCAAGCGATCGGCGCATCGTAAAGACGCCGCTGCAAACCTTCAGCACTCGAAGTGTGATCGGGCTGCTGGCCAACAATCAGGCGGCGACGCGTGACCAGGCGGTCGAAGAACTGGTTCGCCGAGGATTGTCCAACGAGGAGATTCGGATCGCAAATCAATTAGCAGCACCTCAGTTAGAAGTCCGTTTAGGGTTGCTCGATTCGATTGTTCGACGGTCCGACCTCGATCCGCGCCCTTGGTTGTTATGGCTAGCCGAGGATGCAGATCGAGGGGTTCGTATTCGAGCCGTTACGGCGTTAGAAGCGATGAACGACTCGGCGGTGACGGCGACGCTGCGAAAACGGTTGTCGGTGGAAGATGACCCGACTGTCATTGCGCTGCTGCGCCAATTGACTGAGCGGAGATAGAGGGATCGTTCTGCCAGATCCGTATCTGTGCGATCGCTCGAGGCCGGACCGGTGTTCCTTTGGCGGTTAACATCCCAGGAATTTCGGCCAGAGACTGAGGCATTATAAATATTCGTCGCGGCAATTTCCAAGCTTCCAAATCACATAAGTGACGTTTGATAACATCGCCCCAGTTCTTAGGCTCCATGCAATCTTGGACATCGATCCATAGTTCCGTATGACGATTTGCAGCGACTAGCAGGGCATGGCGGACTTGCGGGATTCCCATCACCTGCTGTTCGATCGGCAGCGGATAGAGTTTGCGACCATTGGCCAGCGTGATGCGATCGTCGGCGCGACCGAGAATTCGAAACTGACCATCCGTAGAATCGACTTCGACAATGTCGCCGGTATCGATCCAGCCATCGATACACCGCTGGGCCGTCGTGTCGGAGTCTCCCCAATATCCGATCATCACGCCCTCTCCGCGAACCGCCAGACGTCCTTGGGCATCGACCCGCGTCTGCCAACCTGCGACGGGTGTTCCGACACAACCTGCTCGCGCGTTTTCAGGCGTCGCCGAGCAGATCACAGGCGACGTTTCGGTCATCCCATAGCCCTGAATCACGGTGATCCCACGCAAGCGAAACCGTTCGAAGGCGTCCGCCGACAGTGCCGCGCCACCACAGCCGACCAGTCGCAAACGTGACATCTCGCGACTTGCAGGTGGTAAATCGAGCAACCGCATCGCGATGCTGGGGACGGTATTGATCAGGGTTGGACGAAGCTGGGGTGCCAGGCGTTGCCAACCGTCCCAACCGCTGCTGATCGCCAATTGCGATCCGCTCAACAGCCATGTCCCGAGGTCGCAGGTCCGCGCGTAAGCGTGGCA
>DNWZ01000683.1 GCA_003506095.1 Planctomycetaceae bacterium
GCACAGGTCGTAACCAACCGTCGAACAACAAGTTCATCTTTGGGCCGTCTGTTTGGCTGAGGGGCTTGATAAAACCGGCGGAGGGAATGTCGCTGGCGTACATCGATTGGTCACAGCAGGAACTGGGCATCGCTGCGGCACTTTCCGGCGATAAAGCATTAGCCCAGGCATACCGTAGCGGTGACCCTTACCTTGCGTTCGCAATGATGGCGGGAGCGGTGCCAGCATCAGCGACCAAACAGTCACATTCCGCAGAACGGGCAGCATATAAGATCTGCATGCTCGCGACGCAGTACGGAATGTCCGAGTACGGCTTAGCGTCGAGACTCGGCCAGCCGATCGCAGCCGCACGCAACTTACTTCGATCCCACACCAAAACGTTCCCGACTTATTGGCATTGGTCGCAGGCCCGCGTCGATACGGCAATGCTTGCCGGTCAAATTCAGACCGTATTTGGATGGACGATCCATACACGGGGCGGTGACAACCCACGCTCGCTGGCCAACTTTACGATGCAGGCCAATGGAGCGGAGATGATGCGGTTAGCGTGCTCGATGGCGACAGAGTCCGGCATCACCATTTGTTGTCCCGTCCACGATGCGATCTTGATTGAAGCACCAACGGATCAAATCGACGAAGCGGTTGCGGTCACCAAGTCAATGATGCGGGAGGCAAGTCGCATCGTGCTCGACGGTTTTGAACTGGATTCCGACGCAAAAATCATTTCGTTCCCAGGCCGGTACATGGATGAAGACCGAGGCAGGGTGATGTGGGATCGAGTGGTCGATCTAGCGATGAAAGCCGAACACGCAACCACACGCTGTATTCACTAGGAGGGCAAAACTTACCGAACTAGGGGACAGAAACAGCCGACCTGCACTACTAATTCCATACTCCTTTACTTCGCATCAAATAATCTTAGGTAACCAAATGAACGTGACTGATTTTCAAGCTGATCCCGGAGATGTTGAGGCACACTTTTGCCGGGTCAACGAAATGAAAGCAACGGCACAATGTAAAGAACCGCCCCGCAAGCTCCCGAAAGCGAAACTAGACTTGCCCCGCCCGGACAAGGGTGAACACTTCATTAAAGGGCCGATACCGCTCAATTGGATTCAACTTGCCACGACGTGCGGCGGTCGAGGCACGGAGGTAGGGCTATTGCTTTGGTACGCTGCGGGTTGGCAAAAGCGGAATCCGGTAAAGTTAACGGCGACAATCTGCAAGCAACTAGGGGTTCATCCGAAAACAACAAAGCGAGTTTTGATTCGAATGGAAGAAGTAGGACTCATCAAAGCGAAGTTCCACCGGGGACGGTCGCCGGTTGTGACGTTGCTTCGGTTAGAGGCTTCCGCCGAGCCTGACGAGTGACTTTCCGCATAATTCGTAACCCAACGTGTCTTCCCATCCAGGTAAAACCACTAAAGAGATTTTATGGCAACGATATTTAAGAAAACCGTAACGCGGTCGCTGCCGCCAAATGCTGAGCTGTTCACTCGCGAGGTTAAAGGCATCGTCGTACGACTTGCCCGCTGGAGAAACCGCTTCGGAAAAATGCAAACGGCTGAGACGACCGTTGGCCAGGACGGAGCGATTNNCGAGACGGTGAAGGCATTGTCCGCGAAGTATCAACCGGTTGCAGGGACAAGCAGGCAGCGCAGTCGGTATTGTCGAAGCTGACGAACCGAGCTGAACTTGTCAAGGCACAGGTGATGACTAGTGATCAAGCTCGAATTGCTGACCATCAGCAAGTACCGCTGTCAAAACATATTGCTGACTATGTCGCCTATCAGACTGAACAGCGTCGCAACGCTGACTACATCCAAAACTGCAAGACGCGACTAAATGAGTCAGCAGAAGGCTGCGGATTCAAGCTACTTTGCGAGATGAACGTCGACTCTCTCCAGACTTGGTTGGCAGGGCAACGAGACAGTGAGCGTGCAATGTCGATCGCTGTGCACAACGGCTTTGTCGAGGTCTGGGTGGCATTCGGAAACTGGTGCTGCGGCAAACGAACGACCGGTGGCAAACGGCACCACATGAATGGTGAGAAGCGGATTCTAAAGAACCCCTTTGCTGGCATGGGAAAGCTCGATGTGAACATGGATCGCAGACGCGTCGCCAGAGCGCTAACTGAGGACGAGCTGAACCGCCTGCTCAAGGCGGCCCGGACACGCCCTGTCATATCTGCCCAAACCGTCCGCAATGGCCCAAACAAAGGACAGCAACTAATCGCCCTGTCTAGCGAGCGACGGACCAAGTTGGAGCGTCTCGGACACGAACGGGCGATAATCTATAAAACGGCAATACTCACGGGCCTTCGCAAAAGTGAGCTGCGAACGTTGACTGTCGGTGACCTATCTTTCGGCGACGTGCCGTTCGTCAAACTCAAGCACGGCAACGAAAAGAACCGTCAAGGGTCCACGCTACCGCTCCGGTCGGACCTAGCTGCCGATCTTCGCAAGTGGGTTGCCGGCAAAGAGTCAACCGATCGGGTGTTTAACGTTCCGGCAGGACTACTTGCGATCCTTGACCGAGATATTGCCGCCGCCGGAATTCCAAAAGTAGATGCCGAAGGTCGGGTAGTCCACGTTCATGCGTTGCGACACTCATTCGGGACCCATCTTTCGAGGGCGGGCGTTGCACCGCGTACAGCCCAAGCGGCAATGCGCCACAGCAACATTGCTTTAACGATGACGACCTACACCGACTCCCGTCTGCTCGATACTTCCGCCGCCGTTGAATCGCTGCCATCGTTTTCGTTGGATTTTGACGAGCAGGGGCAGACTGAGCACGAATACACAATTGCATCAGAACAGCCTCGAGTTGTTGCACCAATTGTTGCACCAGACTCAGTCCAAGTGGGTCCAGACGTGTCCATTACTGGCCCTTTTGGAGCCATAAGCGAAATTTCGCCAAGCAACCCAGAAACGAAAAAACCCCGTGAAACTCAGGGTTTTGAGAAATGCGGTCGAGAGGACTTGAACCTCCAAGGGGTTGCCCCCACTAGGCCCTCAACCTAGCGCGTCTGCCAATTTCGCCACGACCGCTTGTCGTTGGTCTCTGCGTAGCATTCCAAAATCATGACT
>DNWZ01000034.1 GCA_003506095.1 Planctomycetaceae bacterium
GCATTTGTTAACGGGAGTCAAGTTGGCTATGACCACAAGCTTGAAAGTGGTGATAACCTTGAGTTCGTTCAAAAAAAAGGAAGAAAGGGCGGCATTCAAGATTGCTGGTCCTGGAATCATAAGCTGATTTTTAAAAGCTCGAAGCGCATGTTTGTTCATCGAGCAACGAAAAAATGGAATTTGCTAAAACAAGTCGAACTGAATTGGGTTTTGTATCTCTTGTATTTTGGTGGGGAAACAATCTTGTTCGTCGGACAAGCATGCAGATGTTTCCGGGCACAATTTCCGGCCCAGCCGGAAAAGATCGGATTGATTGCAAATCCAGTTTGCGTCCATCCATAGCTGCATGAGATAAACGCAATCACGGTGATGGGGCGATGTGAATCACCTATTACGGCAGAGTGAAAACCAATTATCGACAAGAAGGAAACCTCACTATGAAAAAGAAACCTGCACCGAGGCTCGCTCGTCAGAGATTGATCGGCAAACCTTCAGACATCCCGGACGACCCGAAAGCCCATTACTCATTGACCGGGNNGGACTCGCCGATCTGTGATGAGTGCGGAAACCATCCATGTGATTGTGTTATGGATGTGGCGGCGAAGGAGGCCAGCAAGTGATCAATAGAAACGAATCAGGCGAAGTCGTTTAAACGAACTGAAATGCCAAATCGATTCTCTTGATACTTGAGAAGGGTCTCGATCATGAAACAAGTGCGAAGCGATTCGCAGACACAATTCAATCACTACTTAAAATGACTAAAAAAGAAAGAAAACAATGACAGACAAATTGACTTGCCCCGAATGTGGTCGCAGTGAATTCCGACGGTATGCTTATGTCTCCATCTACACAAATGGGGAGGTGTGCGATGAAAGTGAAGACGGGGCGTATGTGTGCGTCAATTGCGACTGGGAGCTTTCCGACGATGATGGTTCGCCAATCACAGACGCCGATGAAATCGTTGTGAAGATGCATGGATATACATGCATATACGTCGAGTCGATCAGCACCTATTGCGACCCTCCAGGCTACCTCGACGACGACTGGGATTTGACCGATGACGAGATCGACGAGTGGACTGAAATCGCCGATCAAATCATCGCAGATGAGCTGAGTGAGCAACTGTTTGGCTTGCCTGTCCACTTCGGAGCCGATTACGAACTGTCCCAGAAAATAAACGCAGGAGTAATCGGCAAGCCTCTCTTCTTGGATAGCGAGGATTGGCATGAAAAATGCAATGACATTTATTGCGACGCTGCCCAAAACGCATATGAGGCAATCATAAAGGCGAGGCAAGAAGAAATGTGATGCACTGCTGGAAAGCATTGGAATCTGATTTCCAACGACAGACGATAATGAAAATAATTTTTGAATTGACGAACTGAACGACAACTATTTTCTCTTGTTGTTTGTTGACGCAGATAAAAGCAATTTGTTCGTGGAAGGTGCTAGGGAAAGTAAGGGCGACGCATCAACGGTTTTTCCCGTCAAGTCGGAAAAGATCGGATTGTATCGGAATCCATTTTGCGTCCATCCGTAGCTGTGTGAGACAAATGATCTCACGGTGATGGCTACGCCACTACCTGAAAACCATAAGTACCTTTTACCGAGTAAAAACAATGGAAAAAATTGACCTTATTGCGTTAGCCGAAGCTCTTGAGCGGTATGCCCAAGGAAATCTAAAGTTGGAAAAGTTCTTCGACATGACTGTGAATTATTTCAGGTGCAAGTGCTTTGACAGGACTAACCTCGAACGCCGCCCGCCCGTGTCATTGTGCCTGCGTGATCCCGACCATGTGTTTACCTTGAAGCCTGGCTACAGGTCGGCGACGAAACGTCGCCAGCAAGATGGAAGCATGGTTTTCAAGGAATACGGCCAGATGCAGTTCGAGTCGGTCTATATCGACTGCGTCAGCATCACGGAGTTGCCGCCACAAGACGGTCGGCAAGTATTGCAGCACACAAAAGCTTGCAAGTTGCGACTCGATGAGTCTGGGCGGTTGTCGCACCATGGAGCTTGGTATTACCGATATGCCCCATCTGCGGTTGATGAATTTGTAAAAGTGGTCAACGAATTCATTTTGTTTCCTTGGCAAATCCTCAGCCGGTCCAAGAACAGGTGCTGCTGCTGTGGAAAGTGGCTGACCGACGACGTCAGTCGTTCCCGAGGCATAGGTCCAGAATGCTTGCGGAGTGCGGCTTTGTGCTTTGGTGAGCCAAGAAATTAAAAAACGTTTTTTGCCTTTCATGATTTCCGAAGCGAGTTGCGTCGTTTCAACAGCTTCCCTGCAAGTCAAGCAGATGTGGTGGATATTGGTTTTAAAAAACTTGCACTCCACCAGCTTTCGTATTCTGGTCTTGGTGTGAAATCAGGAGGTCCACTTACCGATATTGGTAGCCGATGGTCGCCGCACTATATTTGCAAGAAGATCGAAAGCATTCATCGGAAGTTTTCTTCGGTTTCTGTTCATGGAAACGCTTGCTCATCTCTCGATTTTGACCATCTGATTCTTGATGACAACGGACTGCTCTACCTCGATCCACCGTATTACAAACAAGGGGCGTCGCTGTACAAATACGCATTTTCAGCAAATGATCATGAACGGTTGGCTAGCCTCCTTTATGAGCGAACAGCCCCCTGGCTTCTTTCCTATGACGATTGCCCAGAAATCAGGTCATTGTATGCCTGGGCTAAAATCAAAAGTATACCGGTCAATTATTCCATCACCGGATCGGTGGGACGAAGCGAATTATTGATTTCTTCGAGTCGTTAGCGGGAACGAGGTGATGCATTTCGGGAGATTTAGGCTGTTGGTAGGTTTACAGAGCGGTCGTCCAATTGAACTCCTGGGGATGTGCTTGCGAAAGCAATGCAGCACTACACTAAATTTGCTGCCAGCGGAGGGGCCTAACGTTTAGTTGATTCGGTGGGGAAAATCTGTTCGCCCAGCCACCTTATCGCTGCATCAAAGGTTGGGACTGGTTTTCCGCTCGTTAGATAGCTCTGTTTCGCTACGCTATGGTTAAGATACATTGAGTACGACTGGCCATGCAGGTCTGACGATTCGATCAAGTTCGCTCCCGTTTTTCTAAATTGCTTCAATGTCTTGTTCCAATCTCGGGAAAGCAGCTCTCTGTTTTTTAGTTTTTTTACTAAGCGGACATAAGCTGATCGAATTGTGTCAGTCCTAGCATTTGTCTGATTGACAATGAGTGGATTCCCGTCTTTCGACAGCAAGCAAATGCCTTCTCGATTTGCATGTTCTTGAAACAGTTTCCAAGTTATTGGCCAAAGCGACCAGTTGCAACGGTAAGGCTGTCCTTTGCCGGTCGTAAGTGCCTGCCGGGCCGTTTTAGAGCGGGGGCGAATGATTCGCCCTTTTTCCCAGTCAATCTCTTTATGATTAAGGTCTGCGATGTCCCCTTGATACATTGCGCAGTTGAGCATCAAGCACAAATAGAGTTTTGTTTTGTCGGAAGCATTCGACAGCAGTAGATGTACTTCCTCTAGTGTAAAAGGGTTGGGTTCTTTTCGCTCAGTTGGAATTCGCTGGGCTTTGCTTCGTAGGTTTTTAGGAAGAGGAACGTCCGGGTAGTCTTCCGCCAGGTCCGTCATCCACTTTCGGAACTTAGCCTGATAATTGAAAGCTGTATTACGAGCTATCTTTCTTTCCGTGAGAAGATTTTCTAAGTACGCAGTGTAGTCACGAATAGTCTTTTCAGTAACATGTTCCAACGATCTTGACGCACCAAACCATTCGACAAAGACTTCCAAGGCTCTCTTTACCTGACCGTAGTGACCATAGCTGCCTTGATTGCTCTCAGCTTTCCGTCGCAGCCGAGAAATGTATTCGTCGGCCAGCAACTTGCAATTCAGACTCGGATTGCTCGAATCCCTTATCTGCTCAACGGTAGTTGCTCGGTCTGCAATGATCTCTCCAGTAGCTTTGCCGTTATACTCTCCGACTAGGAAAGCAGTTGCTTCAAATAGAGCTTCCCTGTCCATTGCTGGTACGTTTGCAAGGTGAGCTCGAAAAGTCGCCGCCAGTGACGGGTTCCCTGTTAACTCAGCGTGTTCCAATGCTGAACGAAATTTCTCGGCGACAAGCTCCCGGTGCAGTACATAAGGATCACTTGCATCGAAACGCACGGTTGGTTCTACGGAAGTTTGAGCTTTACGCCACTCGACAAATTCCGCCCATGCCTGACGTTTGTTTTCACGAGTGTCAGAATCGAAGGATTTAGATCGCCATCTTTCCGATTTGAACTGCTTCTTGTATCTGATCTTTGTGCCGTGTTTTTCCACACTAAATTTGATTGCTTCTCTCGCCATTTGCTCAATTCCTTGGGGCCATTTCTTGGGGCCAATTTGACCAGAAAAATGGCCCCAAAGCAAGAAAATGGTCAAAAAAACCAATGTTTTTCGTAGATGCACATTCATGGCATGCAAGAGGTCATCGGTTCAAGTCCGTTATCCTCCACTTCAGACACACATTAAGCCGCCTTCGGGCGGCTTTTTTTGTGCGCCTAAGTGCTTTTTCGCCAATGATTTACGGCATTTTCACCACCTGCCTTCCGTTGTGTGGGTGGAGTGTAGTGTCGGATTCCGTGTCGGATTTGGTTTTCTTTAAGCTGCTTCACGAAGGAGTTTCAGGATGCCAAAATCGACTTACAGGGGATCGATCCCCAAGCCAGACAACCGAGGGTATGCTCGCCCTGAGATCGGTGCCGACCGGTTCACGATAGCCAACATCCGAACCGACAGCCAAGGAGAGATGAAGCGACGACGAGATGCTGTCGCAGGTCTCTTTGATGTGCAATGCCAACAAACCGGCGAGGGACGTTGGGTGGAACCCTTTCTCGGGTTCGCAAAGAAGTTGGCAAGCGGCCATCGGTTACGAGCAGGTAACTTTTCTTCACCACGGCTTCGGTGTCGCCCAGCCATACACAAACAACATGCCTAGGAAGCATCCGTTCAAGCTCAGTCTGTCGGGATGCTCGTATTGAGTGGAACACCCGAGCCCACGGTGTGACGCTCGCCCTTTTCAGGATCTTCATAAACTGATTTCTCAAGTTCGAGTTGGCCCAACCGGTGCGAAACTCCGTTGAAACGGCTTTTCGCGCGAAAGCGGTGGGCCAAGTGTCGCTCTACTCTCCCGCATAGATTTGCCAGCACGACTAACCCGGTGTACCATACACCAAAGTTCCCATTTAGGGAACTCTAGGATTGACGCAGGAATGGGAACGGACGACAATTCATGAGAGTGATCGCAAGGAGCACGCTGACTCGATACGGAGCCGCGAACCCACGCGCCACCCAAGCTCTCAGGGCTTGGTACGCGGAAGCGAAGCACGCATCGTGGGCAACCCCGTCAGACGTGAAGGCACACTACGGCAACGCCAGCATCCTGAAAGATGGTCGCGTCGTGTTCAATATCTGCGGAAATGAGTTTCGACTTGTTGTCCAGATCAACTACGAGTTTTTTACCATTTACATTCGGTTCATTGGGACACACGCGGAATATGACAAGATCGACTCGCAAACCATCTGAAACGCCGATGCCGAAGGTCATCAAGACCGAGCAGGATCATAAGCGTGCGCTTGCGCGAGTCGATGTTCTATTCAATGCAAAGCCGGGCACGCCCGAAGGTGATGAGCTAGAACTTTGGTTGCTGCTGATCGAAAAATACGAAGACGAGACGTTCCCAGTTGATTTGCCTGATCCGATCGAAGCCATTCGCTTCCGCATGGAACAAAGCAACCTGAAACAGAAGGATTTGGTTCCCTTGATCGGAAGTAAGAGCAAAGTCTCGGAAGTCCTCGCGGGTAAGCGAGATCTGTCTTTGACGATGATTCGTAAACTGGTTGATGAACTGGGAATTCCTGCCGACGTATTGCTGCGGCAGAAAGAAATACAGCCCATAGCCGAAGATTTTCTCAAGTTGGGAAAACGATTTCCACTCACCGAGATGTTCAAACGAGGTTGGCTGGACGGAGCGGTTAAGTCGCTCAAAGAAGCGAGAGATCAACTGGATGACGTACTTGCGAAGTTCTCTGAACCCGTCGGAGATCCGACCACGCTCGAAGTGTTCAATCGACAGATGTCGCGTTGCGG
Organism: Planctomycetaceae bacterium; assembly: GCA_003506095.1. GTDB lineage: Bacteria > Planctomycetota > Planctomycetia > Pirellulales > Pirellulaceae > UBA6163. The sequence goes on from DNWZ01000034.1 coordinate 6,117, forward strand.
TAATGCGAAAGATGACGCGGCTTTGGTTGCTTGGCAGATCCGAGTGATGAGCGTTGCAAAACAGCAAGCGAAGTTGACTTACAAGAACGGCACCGTGGACGAATCCTTTTTGCGGGAGGTTGTTCGTCTAAGCTTCTTGAACGATGGACCGAAGCTGGTCCAAGAGTTCTTGGCAAAAAACGGGATTCACCTTGTCATCGAACGTCATTTACCCAAAACCTATCTCGATGGAGCAGCAATGCGGCTAGGGGATGATGGGCGACTCGTGGCAATGACCTTGCGACATGATCGTATGGATAATTTTTGGTTCGTCTTGCTACATGAACTTGCTCACATCGCACTACATATCGACAAGGGTGTGTGCCAAGCCGTATTCGACAACCTGGACGAACGAGGTACTGATCAAATCGAGCGCGAGGCTGATGCGCTGGCGAGCGACTCGCTGATACCAAAGAACGTTTGGCGTGCTGCAGAATTAACTGCAAAGTCTTCTTTTGGTGATGTAAAATCGTTTGCCGACCACCATCGAATCCACCCCTCTATTCCGGCTGGAAGAATTCGCTACGAATCAGGCAATTTCAAAGTTTTCGCTCGTTTGGTCGGAACCGGCCAGGTTCGCCAACAATTTGAACATTGAGATAAGAACCAATAATTACGGACCGCCACGAATGAACCTAAGGATCTTGCCTAAACACGCTTGCCGGGCTAGAGCGTGTTGCCGGGATTTTCTTCGCGTTCGTCTTCGCTTTCGCTGTCGGCTTCGTTTTCGGGATCGTTTG
>DNWZ01000291.1 GCA_003506095.1 Planctomycetaceae bacterium
GACGGGCTACATCCATTCCTACATGCGGGGACTCGAAACGCTTGCGAACCTCGTAAGGCGTGGCGGCGCCGCACCTGCAAAGATGCTTGCATGCAACGGGGAGGCAACGGCCCGCCACTACCAGCGGAACCTGTGGCGCATTCCGCTGTCACGCTTCATCTGGTGGAAAGTGGCGTCGAGATAGTGTCTAGCGACAACTACATTTCCTTGACGCATTGCCTTAACGAAACAGATACGGAACGATATTGGTTGCCTCAGTTGAAAGATACCCAAATCGTGAGTGCCGTCGTGAAAATGCTAGCAAAAACCCAGTTGATTGACTCGATTCGGTCGCGATACTACGCCGCGCGAAAGAGAGATAAGTCGCGAATTCTTGACGAGTTCGTTGCGATCACGGAGCACCAGCGTAAGTACGCGCTCCGAATGCTCGCGGAGAGACAGGTTTCTACGTTGGCCACTTCGGGGTAACCGTACACCAGCGACATGAGGAGTGCACCTGGCGGTTTGTAATCTCATGCTGCGAGGTAGGCGCGGCATCCGGTGGCTGTTTGTTGGGTGTGTTTCCAGTAATCTTCCATAGGCTTGCTGTCGCTAATGTAGGCCGCTCGCAGACCCAGGACGGCTTCTCCGCCGGCGGTCGACCAGAATTTTTTGCTTCCTTTGACTCGGCGGTTGACCTGTTTGACCGTCGATTCCATGATCGAACTCGTCAGCGGATAGCCACGCTGGCGGTACGCAGGGTAGTTCATTCGACTGCGATGATTGCCGTAGTAAACTCGCGATCGGCGAACGATCTCGCGCACGTCCGTGTCGCTCGCGTCGGCAGGCGGATCACCAAGCGCCTTTTGATGTTCACCCAGTTCCGCAATCACGGCGTCGACATTGCCCTGCCAAATTAACCTAGCGAAACGACGGTAACATTCCCACGAGTCTGTCTGGTCACGGTAGATCGCTCGGGCCGCTGCCAAGCTGTACGACAACGCGTGCATGATGTCCAACACGCTGGTGAAGTTGCCAAACCACTGCTGTTGCATCTCTTCGATCGCCGAGGAACCATCGGAAACGAAGACCTTTTCAGTCGCCTTGAAGAAGCCGGCATACCAAGCCGAACTGGCCACCATCGGTCCAAACTCCTTCCATGTTTTACCGCTCGCGACGACCTCTTTGCTGAGCAGTTCCGGCCGCTGCCAAGGAGACTCCTCTGGGGCATCGGCACGCGGAACGGAGAGATTCTCGCCAGCAACACCGCCGATTTGAGCGAGCTTTTTGGCGATGCAAACGTCCTGCAGGAAGTCGGGCAAGTCCGCGTTGGGATCCGCCTGGTGAGACTTCGTTTTCATCGACAACAAAATCGCCATGCGGCTTTCTTTCCAGAAGCTACCGGACTGCGACTTCTCGCCGCCGCGATCGAATCGCTGATACCTGCCGCCATCGCTCATCACCACCGCCAGCTCGGGAGCGTCTTTATCAGCGGGGCCTGAGCTGTTCTGATTGGGAATGGATTTCTCGAGGAACGCGTCCTGTAAGATCTTCTCTAACTCACGTCGGGCCTTGCCGTTTCGGAGGGTGGCCAAGCGGATTCGTTCAGTCTTGATATCGAGTTCGGCGAGTTCTCTTAAGTCATCGCTGGCCACCTGATAGCTTGCCTTGTTGGCTCCGGCGTAAACCATCTTGCGTTCGACCTTCGGGCTGACGGTGGCCTCAACGCGGAGAGCCAATTCAGCCAGCCGAGGGAAAAAAAGACCGGCGACAACGCCGGCAATAGTAGCCTTGATTCATCCACTCGACTTCGCCTCGAGCGGACTGAATGATCATTGGTTGGTCGTCGTCAGGGTCGTGCGGCTTGGGGACAGCTTTGCACTTTGGACAACGAACGGGTTTCTCTGCTTCGGGCAGATCCTTGGCCGACTCGTTGAGTGCCATCGAGCTCAACAGATCGGTCAACGCATTGGTTTCGATCTCGAGCTCGTCGAAGGTCTTTGGCGTTCCATCATCATGGTAACGACCGCCATTGAGTTCATTTAATTCTTTGGCGAGCTCCAACGCCCGAGCTCGATTCTTGGGTGAAATGGCCATCCTAGCCCTCCTGGTTTACCGACGTTAATGGCGAAAAACAGGATTCTGATCGGTTTCCCGATCAAACGCTATGCCAATTGCAAACCGTCAGGTGCACTCCGACATGAGTCAGGTCTCTCATGCCTGTTGACACGGTACTGGCATCATGATAGAAAGACAGAGTTTGAGCCTGCTCTTGAATGTCCTCATATTTCACATCTATCTAGATAGCCTGTCGCTATGACGTCCGTTGAGTCGGAGCTCCGTACTTTTTCTGAGCGAAACTTCCGTGAGGTCGTTGAGCGGGTAACTTGCCTTACGGGTTTTATCGGCGATGTAACGGATGACGACATTCTGGACAATGCTCTGAAATGGCGACGGTTCTTTCAGCCCTCATCGTTTTATGGTCACGTTCTCGGACAGAATGTGTCCATCGTCGGCCGTTATAGGTGCTTTGCAGACGTTTACGCGACCGACTCATGGGGCATCTCAAAAAACTCGGTGGGTGTTGAGGACGCTGACGAAAAAATTTATAAATCGCAGAAATCCGGCCAGCCGGTGATTGCATTTTTTGGCGGTTCGACTATGCAGGGAGTCGGCTGCCGAGTTCCAAACTTCAGCATACCTAGTCTCGTTGAGAGGATTCTTTACTCACGCTATAGAGTTCGGGCGGCTTGCGTGAATCATGGCGTCGCCGGTTGGTGCAGCGCTGAGCAACTGCTGTTTCTTATGCATGGACTGCGTTACTCCCCGAATGTATGTGTATTTTACGATGGATGGAACTGCTGCTGGAATTTCTATAACGGCCTATTCCTCAGTACTTCGGAGATACAAAACGGGGCTGCGGCATGGAGAAGAGGAACATCGTTAAGACACTACGAACACGATATAGCTAATTTAGACAGGTTTCGTGCTCGGGCAGCGATTTGGCAAGCGACAAGACTCTTGGGTAGCCGAGTGTGTGGCGAGATCTCGAAATCAGTACCGTCTGCAAGGTGGTCTCGCTTCTGGTCTCGAGTCTCCAGCGCTGCATTTCCCCTTCGAGGTCCGGATCCGACGCGTGGAGTTTGGACCAAAACGATTCCGGTTGAACTGCGAGACGAATTACTTCGAGATTCCGTTTCCGAATACCTTCGTATTGATGCACTCGCTAGCTGTTTGTGCCGGGGACAGGGCCTCAAGTTTCTCCATTTCTTGCAGCCGCTGATCCAAACTGCCGGGCGGCGTCTTACGGTCAAGGAAGAAGGACTTTTGAAATCCAGTCGCAAGATTGCCGACCCCGAAGTGTTCGCCTTGTTCTGTCGCGCGGTAGCTATGCGGTCAACCGAAATCATTGACTTGACGAGGCTATTCGATGATATTGATGACGATGTATTTGTTGATGACGGGCATCTGAACCGTTTTGGCAACTACCACGTCGCAACGAGAATTGCACGAGAGCTCACCACACGCGGAATTGTAAACAGTCAAAACGTTAGGTAAACAAAAGAACAGTGTCTGGACCGAGGGGAAACGAAGTCACGCAAGGCTTTTATGAAATTGATAGCGACGGTTGCCTTAGGTATCAGCATGAAATTGCTTCACACCCCGGAGGCATTACGTTGGCAGATGCGATCGGTCGTTGGGGCGTTGCAGTCAATGGACACTGTATTTATCCGGTGCAGTATGAGCGATCGATCGAGATTCTCACCGCTTGGGGTACGACGCTCAGTTCGCGACTCGTGTACGTCGATCGGATGGGACGGATTCACAGGCTACTTTGCGCCGATGATCGAAATTTGCCGCCACAATCACCGTTATCGGCCTGCAGGCAGGTCAACGGGTGGGCACTGATGACGACATCGGGTCATAGGGTGAGTCACTTTCACGATATCCAATCATACTTCCACGAAGGCCGTGTCGTACTGCAGACATCTCGCGGATGGGAGTGCTTCGACGAGTTGGGCAACTCCGTGTTTCTTACGACTGGGGGCGAAGTCGGGCAATTCCGAAATGGGCGAGCAAGGTACTCGAGCGAAAACAAGTGGGGTTTTCTTGATAACTTCGGTGTACCGACGGTCATTCCGCAGTTCGATTCCGCATGGAACTATAGCGAGCAACTAGCATCCGTCGAGCATGGCGGCCGGTGGGGGTATATCGGAGATTCCGGGGATGTCGTGATCGATTTCCGCTTTCGTGACGCTCGAGACTTTTCCGAGGGGCTTGCCAGAGCGTCAGGCGACGTATGCTTTCATGTGACATCTGCTGGCGTGACTCGACGAGGAAGATACGGATTTATCGACCGCATGGGCGATTTCATTATCGAACCGCGTTTTAACGCCGCGTTAGATTTCTCCGAAGGTCGCGCCGCGGTTCTTCTAGGTAGCCAGTGGGGCTTCATTGATGAGCGAGGCCGAATGCTGACAACTCTTGGTTTTGATTCCGCTTCCTCATTTAGCTGTGGGCTCGCATGCGTTTGCCGAAACGGATCCTACGGGTTCGTTGATCTCTCCGGACGCTTAGTAAACGGCGACTCCTTTACGAAAGCCTTCGACTACTCTGAAGGCCTAGCTGGCGTGAAAGTCGATGACCGCTGGGGTTTTATCGATACATCGGGAGCCTGGGTTATACCGCCACGCTTTGAAGACGTTTCTCCTTTTGGCTGCGGGCTTGCACGAACAAGAGAGCGAGGAAAATTCGGCTATATTGACGAGGCCGGTGATTGGATCTTGCCGCCGCGATACGAAGATGCTACCTCTTTTTCTGAGGGAGTCGCACAGGTATGTGAAAACGG
>DNWZ01000786.1 GCA_003506095.1 Planctomycetaceae bacterium
CTCGTTACGAAGCGATCAATCGCGCGATGGAAGCGGCCGAAAGTACATCGGATGAAACCGAAGCGAATGAACCAGCGAATGAACCGAATAACAGGCAGGCACCATGACACCACGTGAAAGAATACTGGGAATCGGCGTTGGCAGTATTTTGGTGCTGGCCGGTTGCCAATATGTTTTGATGCAATACCGAACGGCCGTAGCATCCCGCCAAGCACGTGTCGAGACACTCGATCAACAGATCTTAGAAGCTCAAGAAAGACTGTTGCAGGGTGCTTATGCCGATCGCATGATGGGCGAGTATTTGGTGCGATCGCTGCCCAGTGACATTGAAAAGGCACGCGCAGATTACACTCGATGGTTGTATGAAATCATCACCATGGTTGAATTGCGTGATGCATCCGTCAGCTTCACCAATACGCTTCCGGCGGGCGATTTATACAAGCGCCACCAATTTAAACTCAGTGGCAAAACCGACCAGCGCGGATGGTTGGAATTGATGCATCTGTTCTACACCAAAGATTATCTGCATCGCATTTCGAATCTTGTGGTTCGACCGTTTCGCGAAGGCGGATTGTTTGTCGATATGACGATCGATGTGATCGGATTGGATGCCGCCCAGCCTGACTTGGCCGCACCGACGGCGACGTCGCCGATGGTCGATTCGTTTGCTGCCTACGCCGACCCGATTTTGAACCGCAACTTTTTCTCGCCGCCCAATCAAGCACCTAAGTTCACAACGCCAAGCCGTTTAACTGCAACGCTGGGGCAATCGCCCGGCTTGGTTGTCAAAGCCGAAGACCCAGAGAAGGACAACGTCCGCTATGCGGTTATCGGTACCGCCCCCGAAGGCCTCGAACTCGATTCGCGGACGGGTGAGATCAAATGGAACCCCACGACGCCCGGCAATTATCCGCTCGCTGTAGAAGCGATCGATTCGGGTTATCCGGCACAGCGAATCGAACAGCGGTTTGAAATCGCCGTGGTCAATCCACCCCCGCCGCCGCCTCCCGCAAAAGAGCCTGAACCGACACCCGGCTTTGACGATGCAACGCAGACCGTGTTGACGGCGTTAGTACAAGGTGGTGGCGATTGGACGGCATGGATGAAGGTGCGAACGCAGGGGACAACCGTTAAGCTGCGTCCGGGCGATAAGTTTGAGATCGGCCGATTGTCGGGAACCGTGGTCGATGTCAATGCACGCTTCGTGACACTGGAAAGCGAAGGACGAAGGTTCAAATTGCGACCAGCGGGCAACTTGGCCGAAGCGGCTAAGTCGGCCCAAGGAGCTGCGAAAACCGACGAAAATGCAGCACCAGTCGAGACAGCAGCACCAGTTGCGGCTGTGGGAACAGAATCACTGCCGGCGGACGACGCGGCAACCACGCTTGCAACACCAACGAGTGAATCACCGCTGCCGGGTGACAGCGTCCCTGCGGCATTGCAAACGCCGACGCAGGAACCACCTGCGGCACCGGCGTCTGTGGATAGGGCCTTGCGGCCATAAGGAACCGAGGTTCGATTGAATCCATGCAATGCTAGGGAGCGGTGACAATCAGTTCGATTTCTGCCATCCCTTCTTTGACATCAAACTCAAGTTCTGAAGTCTGTGGACTTGCAAACTTTTGATCAACGATCCATTGCCGTTTGGGCGCCGCGGCCGCTTGGGTACCGATTTCTGCCCCGGCAAGCATGTTGACGGATTCATCTTCAACGACGGCAACCGCACTAACAGCGGAGTCCACCTCGGCAGCAACCTGATTCGCATCTGGCGATTTATTGACAATCACCTTGTTGATTCCAGGCGTTGCACGAATCGTAAACCTACCGGTCGCGTCGGTTAGCGAATGAGCGATCTGGCCACCATCGTTTCCGATGAATCCCACTGTCGCACCCGCTAGCGGTGCATCGCCAAGTTTTACTATTCCGCTTACCGGAATCTTTCCGTCGCCTGAACTGCACCCTGCGAAAACGACGATTGTCAAACAGAACAAGAGGCTCAAACGGAATCCGCTGGACAGCCCTTTGCGAAGCTTCGTGTTATTCATATTGATTAAAACTCTAACGATTGAGGAGTGCCTTCGGCTTTTGACCCAAGGCGATTGTAAGCAAACATATCGATCGACTCGGTGAAGAATCGAACGGCACCATCGCCCATCACCATTTGACAACCACCGGGGTGAAGCGATTTGAAACCGACTTCGGTGTTCCAGTTGCAGTTTGCTTCGCATCCGGTCTGACCCGCTGCGGTCGCGGCCGCGACGCTCGTGAATCTTGTGTTCCAGTTGATCGGAATCTGAGTGTAGATACCCCAGGCATTTGAGTGGCTCCATCCGGTTCGCGCATGTCCCGACCAATCGCCAATCACCTCACCAATGAAGATAGTGCTCGAAAGTCCGTCGGTCACATCCCGAAAACGTCCGATGTAACCCGGATTGCCGCCGACACCAGTTGGTGCCACTGCACCGCGACGTGTAAACGGACCGGATGGTCGGTCGACATTCGTACCCGCTTGCGAATAAACCTGGAAGGTCGGAACCAACGGGCAACTGCATGCCGCGTTATCGCTTAAACTATTGGTCGGCCCCATGCTGAACTGGTAACTCGACGGTCGGACGGTTGACGCGATTCCGTTGACCGTGGCAGGAAAGCCATCGGTGGAGATATCCGAAGGGCAGAGAAATGTCGAAACACGCACGCCTCGAAGCAGTTCGCCGTTGGGGTTGCCTGGTGTCGGTGCTGTGCGAGCATCATCGGTCGGAAAGATGTCATTCTCGAATTGATCGTACAACGCGGTCGCCTCGATGAACGGCAGAATGCGAACCAGCAAGTGCGATCGGTTGAACTGTGCACCGGCAAACCTGCCCCCCGGGCCCAGGCCCGTCAAGTTTCCGCCACCATAAAACGCAGATCCCGGCGGAAGAAACTGGTAGGTGCTCTCATAATTGTGAATCCCCAGTCCAATCTGTTTCAGATTGTTACTGCACTGCATCCGACGCGCTGCCTCACGTGCCGCTTGTACAGCGGGCAGCAGCAAACCGACCATGACTCCGATAATCGCGATGACAACCAACAATTCGACGAGCGTAAAGCCCATCCGCCTGCTCAAGTTCATGATTCTGCTCCGGTCAATGAAACTAAAAACGCAAACAAAATGGGAGCGACGAAACCGCCCACTGCGCAATGCAATCACCAGGGGGCAGAAGTTCTCCTTGCTCAGGGTATTGCCTCTTCTCAGGCAGGTCAAGCATCGCAGCAGCCTCCCTAAGTGAATTGAGCCACCCTTGGGTCCAGCTTGGTGCAAAACCAAACACGCCTTTTATCGTTTCATCACATTTCCTCCATCGTGATTTGTTATCCTTGCGCTTTCAAAAGTGCTGCCCCATGATGCGCCCCAGGGCGCAATGCACGCTCAACGCATTCGCTCAACCAATTAGAAACCGAAACGATGTCGCTGGTCGTTGAAATCGCGTCTTTGTTTGCTTGCTCAGGTGATTCGCAATACGGCGGCGAAGCGGTATCGCAGCGAGAACACGCACTGCAATGCGCCCTGCTGGCCGAACAAAATGACGCGTCGCCGGCACTGATCACCGCGTCGTTGCTGCACGACATCGGCCACCTGTTGCACGACCTACCTGCCGACTCGCCCGACAAAGGGATCGATGACCATCACGAAAACAGTGGCTACCATTTCCTGCGCCAGCGGTTTAATAGTGACGTCAGCGAACCGGTGCGACTGCACGTGGCCGCCAAACGATACCTCTGCACAGTCGATGAAAACTACGAAAGCCAGCTTTCCGAACCTTCACGGATCAGCCTTCGACTGCAAGGCGGAAAAATGTCTGCCCAGGAACTCGACGCGTTTCGCGTTAATCCTCATTGGCCAGCGGCCGTTGAACTGCGTTATTGGGACGACATGGCCAAGGTCGCAATGCTGCCGACTCCATCGATCGAACATTTTCTCAACTACGTCGCCGCTGCTGCGGCAACAGAGAAACCCTGCCTGAAAAGTGCGAGCGGAACTATTCCGCTTCCACACTAATTGCTTTGCGAATGAAAGGTTCGAAAACGTCCGCTTGCCGCATGAACCCAAGGTCATTGGCATGGGACGCATCGGTCGCCCCTTCGGAGTCATCGCCATAAAGCACGTCGCCAGGGACGTAGGACAATCCGGTCACGCCATCTTGAACCAGCGTCTGATAAGCTTGCTTCAACGCGGCATGGTTTTCATCATGAAACTTCTTCTTTGCCGGCGTGATCCACTCATTGGTAAAGCGGCGATCTTCTACTAATACGATCGGCGTATCGGGCTTGGCGGCGCGAATCTGCTTCACCAAGGGAACGCATTTTTGCGAGACATCCGCCGGTCCCATATTTGGCAAACAATCGATCACATAAGCGGCCGCATCGACTTGGACCAGAAAATCACCCACCGCTTGATCCATCCGTCCATTACCAGAAAAACCAAGATTCACCACCGGCATATCCAATCGTCGCCCGAGAATCGCAGTATGAACCATCCCGGGCCGGCTGGCACAAGCACCATGCGTGATGCTGGTTCCGTAAAAGACGATCGGTTTTTCACGCGGTGCGAGGCCTTCGAACTTGCTGTCGGGCTTTACACCAATGCTCATTGATTCGACACCATTATAAAGTGGCAAATAAGCGGCGTATTCACGCCAGCCCGGCGCCAATCCGCTGATGATCTCTGCTTTCACCTCCTGCGTCGTTGGCCTGGTCACTTGAACCCATCGCCAACGACCCGCTTCATCGCGCGCATAAAGATCGACACCGCTGACACCGGTCGCTGGCATATGCGGCATCGCCAGATTCGCTTTACGCAATTTATAATCAACATGAATCGCGGTGGCATCGGTCTTAAAGCGAACCATCATTCCAGCGCTATCGCGACTGAGGCTCCAGACGCTGGGCGTCACCGAACCTTCTGCCGCCGCCGGAAAACGATCAAACCAAACCTTGCGTTCTTGGTCTGGCAAGATACGTCCTTCAACGCCCCACGCGGTAACGTCGTGCCAAATCAGTCCATCTTTGGCGACTCGATTGACAGCCATTTCCGGATCGAGCGTCGCGATCGGTGGTTGCTGGGCAAACGTCGCCAACGCACACCACGCGACCGATCCGAGGGCCAAAAACGAAACCAAACTAAATCGGCGATAACTTTTCATGGCGAGTAACCAGGTGGGAGAATGCGATGGTGGGTGGGACACAGCAAGACCGCTCAGCCGTACAGAATTTCGTGATCCGGTGGCGTCGTGGACGTGGGGTCAAACTTCCTTAACTTCGACCACTGTAAGAATACAAGCGTCAAGTAGTAGGGGTTCAATACCAGGTAACGCTGCCATAGCCGTGTCGGCTCCTTCGTAAATCGATAGAACCATTCTAGCCCGAATCGCTGCATCCAAATGGGGGCTTGCGGTAACTGGCCGGCGTGGAAGTTGAACGCAGCGCCAACGGCCAGCACCGGCATGCGCAAATCGTCTTTAAACTCATACGCCCAAACTTCTTGTCGCGGACAACCCAGTCCCACCATTGTGATCGCCGCACCACTGGTCTTGATCGCTTGAATGATCTCAAGTTTTTCATCCGGAGTGATCTTACGAAATCGTGACGGCATCGTCCCCGAAATTTTCAGGTTCGGAAATTTCTCGAATAGCTTACTTTGCAAGTCGTCCAGCAACGCTTGCTTACCACCGAACAGGAAAATCCCCAATCCTTTCTGTGCCGCTTCGGCACAGGTCTTCAGCATTAAATTGGGGCCATAAACTCGGTCGGGAAGAGCGGTGCCATGCAGCAGATTCAACGCCCACCGTACCGGTTGTCCATCAGGAACGATCAATTCGAGTTCGTTCAAACGGTGGCGATGCATATCGTCCATCGCACCGGTCATGACACCGTGCACCGCGAGCGCAGAAACGCCTAAAGCATAGCGATTTTCGGCGGCATCGATGATCTTTGCCACCGCCGCTTCGTAATCCACCGCAGATACATTCACGCCCAGCAGATTTTTCTTACCCAGGTCAATCATTATGCCCCGGCCGTTTCCCACCGCGACATGTTGGCCTGGTAAATCTCACCAAGGATGTCATGAATGTTCTTGGTTAATCGCCACTGGGGATAATGTCCAGAAAACTTAGATACGTCGCTAACGTACCAGATGTGGTCGCCCGTGCGGTTGGTTTCCTGATAAGTGTAGTTCAGTTTTTGGCCGGATATTTTTTCGCAAATTTGAATCGCTTCCAACATTGAACAGTGGCTGAATCGACTGCCGCCGATGTTATAAACTTCGCCCGACCTTGGGGCGCGATAGAAATGATCAAACGCTTGGATCAGGTCGTAGCTATGGATGTTGTCGCGAACTTGTTTGCCTTTATAGCCGAAGACGCTGTATGGGGTCCCAGTTATTGTGCATTTCATCAGGTAAGCGAGGAAACCGTGCAATTGAGTCCCACTGTGGTTTGGTCCAGTCAAGCAACCACCGCGAAAAACGGCCGTCTTCATGCCGAAGTAACGACCATACTCTTGCACCAGCACGTCTGCGGCAACTTTTGACGCACCAAACAGGCTGTGAATGCACTGGTCAATCGACATATCTTCGCCAATGCCATCGTTGTACGGGTGCGACGGATCGATTTCCCATCGCAAATCTTGTTCGATCAGCGGCAAAGTATTGGGGCGATCACCATAGACCTTGTTGGTCGACGTGAAAATGAATACCGCCTCGGGTGCCGACTGCCGAGTCGCTTCCAGCAGGTTTAACGTGCCGTTGGCGTTGATCGTAAAGTCTTTCTTCGGGTCACGAGCGGCCCAGTCATGCGACGGTTGGGCGGCGGTGTGAACAACCAACTTGATATCGCTGCCATATTGCGTGAACAACCGATCAATCGCCGCGTCATCCCGGATATCGGCACTGACGTGGCAGTATCGGTCGCCGAGTTCCTGTTGCAAAGCCTCTTGTTGCCAGCGCGTCGATGCTTCCGTACCGAACAGTTCGCTGCGCATGTCGTTGTCGATTCCGATCACCGTCAGGCCAACACTGGCAAAGTGACGACTCGCTTCGGATCCGATGAGGCCTGCGGAACCAGTGACGATGGCGATGCTCATTCGCTGCTGCTTGAAAGTCGGAAAAGGATGATTCAAATGAAGATGCTACCGCACTGCTCAACCTGCTCGATGCGTGGCGGTTGATAATCGGTGGCAACGGACCCGGCTTCTAGTCTTGTTGCTGTGACGGAAATTTCAACGCCGTACAATCACTTTCATTGCTTTACCCCCCGTCTGTTCGCCTTCTTCTGCATGTCCGGGCGAACTTGACAGTTGTAATGAACCGAGCGGCTGCAGCTTTATTGACGATTATTGGGCGCAATCCTGCCTTCGAAAAGGCAATCGTGCGACGGCGGAGCTGGGGCTTTCGGTAACCGACCTTTTAAACATACACTAAAACGGGTATTTTTTCCGGACTGAGAACCGAGGCGACGGCACGGCACCAAGCCTACCCAATGGCGGTTATCATGCCCTTGGGAACCACTCTTGGTGCACATGGTTTCACACCTCAAAATCCCAACAAAATGTGTCCCTCTTTTGGGATAGTTGATTATGCTGATTTTCTCTGGAAAGTGCCGGCCAAGGAGTTAATATGGGTGGGCTGGTTAAGCTGCCTTTTCCTCCTATTTGGTAGAGCTCGACGGATGCTTATCGATGGGTCGAGCCCCAGCGATTGTAGTTGCAGTTTGCGAGATTAGAGACAGAGAACACGTACAGAACGCATGTGCGGAGCCCGGATTTGGCTTCAATGAGTAGAAACTGAATGATCATTGCAACTTGGCTGTCGGGTTTAGCGAGGCAAGCGGTTAGACGACTTCGTCTACGATCCGATTTTCTGCTCGGCGCAGACCAACTAGCGCATATGGCGATTTGTGAGCGATCTCGCGTTGATCGCAATGGGTCGATTCTTTCGATATTGCGTAGCGAATGTTCACTGTCGTCGCTGCCACAAGCCAATCTGTCATTGGCCAGTGAGCAGTTACAACTGAGGTTGCGAATCACGGATTCTGCAGGGCTTGCCCGAGACGGCCGGCTGATGTTGCTGCTGCCCGACACGTCGATGAGCGGAGCGATTCACGTCGCCCGGGACCTTCGTCGCCTGCTGAGCACATCCCTTGGTGACCTTGACTTTGAAATCGCGACTTACCCCGACGACTTTTCTGGTGACGTGGATGCATCGTCTGAGCAGTCGATCGCGCTGGATGTCCAAGAGCCGCGTGAATCTTGTCACAGCGAATTGCAGCTTTCTAATGAGTCGTCGGCAGCCGGATTTCATCGCATCGAGTCAGCCGAGGCTTTGATGGCTTGGCGTTGTCCGGCCTGGAAACGGGCCGTTGACGTATTGGGTGCTTCAGTCGGGATTGTTGCATCGGCGCCGGTGATTGCGACTGCGGCTGTTTTCATTCGTGCGACTTCGCCTGGCGGAGCGTTCTTCGTCCAGCAGCGCGAAGGCTTGGGTGGCAAGTCGTTCAAGATCTATAAATTGCGTACGATGCGACCGGATGCAGAGTCATTGAAAAGCGAACTCCTTGCCTACAGTGAGCAAGACGGCCCCGCTTTCAAGATGGCCAATGACCCACGCATCACGCCGATTGGACGTTTTTTACGAAAAACAAGCATTGATGAATTGCCGCAACTGTGGAACGTGCTTAAAGGCGACATGTCGCTTGTAGGGCCGCGTCCCTTGCCGGTCGACGAATCGAAAAGTTGTCAACTTTGGCAGCGTCGCCGACTTTCGGTTCGTCCCGGCCTAACCTGCATTTGGCAAATCCGCGGTCGCAACAGCGTCTCTTTTGACGAGTGGGTGCGAATGGACCTAAAATACATAAAACGCAGGTCGTTTTGGTACGATTTGTATTTAATTGCCAGTACTGCCCCAGCTGTTGTGGCAAAACGCGATGGCCGTTAGTAGCATGGAGGTTGCATATCACAGCTTGACGATTTCACCTCAGACTTTCATCCATGATCATATCGGCGATACCGTCTACTCGTCCCCGCGTTCTTATCGTGGCATTTGCATGTCATCCAGATATGAATATGGAGACGCGAATCGGTTGGAATCGTGCTGTCGCTTCAGCAAGAGATTATGACACAACGGTTGTTCACAGCGGAGAGTTTTCGTCTGACGAACTGTCACGAAAAGCTGCTTCGGTCGGTATCCCAGCTTCGAATCTGAAGTTTATCGCAGTGAAGTCTTGGATGTCGTGGGTACCGATTCCGATGGATGCGGTCTACTGGATGGGATACCGTGCTTGGCACACCAAGGCATTAGGGATCGCTTCGGCAATCCACGACGAAAGCCGGTTTGATCTTGTCCATTTGGTCAGCTATTGCGGATACCGCGAACCGGGTCAGTGGTGGAAACTTGGCATTCCCTTTATTTGGGGCCCCGTCGGCGGCACACAAAACTTTCCGACTAACTTCCTGAGGGAAATCGCGATCGGTTCTTCAGTCCGCGAAGGCCTCCGGAACTACATGAACAATTGGCAATTGTATCGAAGCAGACGGATTCGGT
Source organism: Planctomycetaceae bacterium (assembly GCA_003506095.1). Lineage (GTDB taxonomy): Bacteria > Planctomycetota > Planctomycetia > Pirellulales > Pirellulaceae > UBA6163. The sequence goes on from DNWZ01000786.1 coordinate 9,575, forward strand.
CGGCAGCTCAAAACGCACATACCGTCTTCGCCGCGTCGTCGGAGGCACGGCGTGACATGTTGCGGGGCACGGGGGTGCACTGCACGCAACTGCTTGAAACCGCAGTCTCGCCACTTCGTCCGAGTCCTAGTCGCGAACTCGACACGACACGTCCATTTCGGATTCTCTGGTCCGGCCGCTTGCGAGAATGGAAGGCCTTGCCACTGCTGCTGGAGGCTCTGACGCGCCTTCCGTCGGACCTGAAGTTTGAATTGCGAGTCATGGGAGTCGGGGCATCGGAAAACCGCTGGCGTAAAATTGCTGAGCGTTTGAAGATCGCTGAACAGGTCCAGTGGATCGGTTGGCCGTCTTACAGCGAGGGGCTCAAGCAATACCGATGGGCAGACGCTTTTGCGTTCACAAGCCTCCGCGATACATCAGGCACCGGCTTATTGGAGTCACTTGCCGCAGGCACCCCCATCATCGGCGTGGATCACCAAGGTGCCCATGACATCATGACGCCGCACTGCAGTATTCCTGTATCGGTCGATAGTCCCAGATTAGCGGTCGAGGGATTTAAAAATGCGATCTTTCGCCTCTCTCGTGATCCGGCTCTGTGGCGACGACTGAGCGAAGGGGCAGTCATCCGAACTCGCCAATTTTCGTGGGAACGTCTGTCCGATGAGATCGATGCGGCCTACCAACAGGCTCTCAAGCCGCAATCGAGTTCGGATGAATTCTGGCCTGAAAAACAACGCGAAACAGTCTCGATCACGCAACCATCGTTGGCATCCCTTTTCACCCCTGCTTTGCGGCAGTCGTTAAAATAATTATCCGCTGAAATACGCTGGCCCCAAAAAACCTGATTAACTGGCACGGAGGCTTGCAAATCGGAACTCGCAACCGATTCTGGGCGTCACAATCGTTCTTAACGGCCCTCACCGCAGAATTTGGCGGCAAACGACGCGGAATCAATTTACAGAATGAAATCGCATGGTTAAATGAGGAGGCCTGTCACCGACCGTTTCGAATCGTCATGGGATGATCCTGCGAGACTAAAAGCCTTTAAGTTGTTTGAGACCAGAATGCCGTCCCGACTTTCAACACCAGATCCAGTCACAGCGATCCTCGAAACGGTGTTTCGCCACAAGTGGAAAATCATCCTACTTCCACTGCTGGCCATCTCCTTGGCCGTATTGGTCATTCTGTTTTATCCTCGCAGCTACATCAGCGAGGCCCGAGTCCTGGTTCAAGTTGGTCGCGAAAGCGTCGGCATCGATCCGACAGCATCGACCGGTGCGATGATTAGCCTGCAACAAACGGGCCGTGACGACGAAATGACATCGGCCGCCGATGTTCTGCAAAGCCGAGAGGTGCTCGCGTTGGTGGTCGATCGTCTGGGAGCGGATCTCGTGCTTGGTGGTGGAGAAAATGCAGGCCAAAAGAAAAACCACCCAGTGGTCGCGACAATCAAAGGCCTGGTTGGTAATGCTTTGGCGGTGGTTAAGAACATCGACAAGGTCAGCGAGCGCGAAGAAGCAATCATCGAACTTCGAAAAGCATTGAATGTTACTGTTGAACGCGGTTCGACCATTATGAAGTGGGAGGTGGAAGCCGATTCACCCATACTCGCCCAAACGATTCTCAAAGAATTGATAAACGTTTTCCAGGAAGAACACTTGCGGATCCATCGCAACCAAAACTCGAAACAATTCTTTATCAGTCAGTTAAGTCAGTTGGAACAAGATCTCGCATCGGCTCAGAATAAGCTGCGAGATGCGAAGAACGAGATTGGCGTGGTTTCGATCCTCGATCGTCGTATGACGCTCGAAAGCGAAATGAAGGAAGTCGAAGTGGCCCAATATTCCGCTCGTCAAGAGCTTTCTCGATCTGTGGCCACGATCAACGATTTAATCACGCAAACCGAAACAATGCCGATGCGTGATACCGGTGATAAGCGAACGTTGCCCAATAGTGGTGCCGACCAACTAAACTCGCAGTTGTATGCATTGAAGGTCAAACGGCTCGACTTAGTGTCACGACTTTCGGAAGAACACCCGATGGTGCAAGCGGTCACTCGCCAAATTAAAGAAGCACAATATGTAGTCGACTCCGAAGATTCGACACGCCAAGACATGGTCGACCGAGTCAACCCGATTCACGAAGCCTTGCTGCTGCAACTGGCGCAGCAGCAAAGCACTCGCGCGGGGCTAGACGCATTGTTGGAAACACTTGACCAACAACGGGCATCGGTACTTAAAAATTTAAATGAATTGAACAACGCG
>DNWZ01000008.1:0-7601 GCA_003506095.1 Planctomycetaceae bacterium
TACAAAGCGTTCGTCGAGTGCTTCCAGCGACGTCTCGTCCCTGCTGGCTACCTTGGTATCATCAGCTCTCGCACTGGTTTCTTCCTTGGCCAGAGCGAAGACTGGCGCACGCGTGTCGTTCTTCGCCTCTTTCGGCCAGTCGTACTCGCCGATCTCGGCGTGGGCGTGCTCGATGCGATGGTCGAAGTTGCCGCATACGTCTTGCGCAGCCTTTCCGCGCCGGAAGCCCGTGACCTTACTCGCTCCATCGTCCCCGTGCTCGGAAAAGTGTTACGTGACTCGCAGGACCGCTTCAGCCTTCCGAAGTGGCAGGCCGCGCGCGGCGGACTTAAACGCCATCAAGCCGTCGCTGAACTCGAGCACCTCGAAGCTAACGGCTTCGTCCAACGCAGTTCTGGCGACACCGTTCGTTACACGCCGTGTTGGTCTTTGGTGAAAAAGTGCACCGCCGCGCCGGAGACGGTCTTTCCAACGCTCGTGTGCGTCCGGGCGCTAGCTGAGATAGACAAGGGTGCAACCCTTCTAGCTTCGTTGAGCGATTCGTCGCACTCAAAGAAGTATGCCTGTAACCCTGGCCGGTTCAGCGCCATTCCGGGAACACGTTTCGCGTATTGGGCAACAGCCAGAATCAGACAAATGTTTTCCAGGCTTCCGACCGTTGAACAGGACGAACGGAATGTTCGAATCGGTGATCATCCCAGCGACGATTTCCGGTGGTTACGTTTATTTTGGGAACCAACTACCTCGCAAACAACCGCCGACTGGAGACCATACCAAAAAGGCGGCTCTTTCTCGCGATACTACGCGGACATTCATCTCGTAGTAAATTGGGATGCTGCTCGGACAACCTACCGTGGATTCATCGGAAGAATTGGCAGAAGCAGCGAGCGCCCGTCAAATTACGAGTTCTATTTTCAACCGGGAATTACCTGGCCTCGACGAAGCCAAAAAGGCGCATCGTTTCGCGTTCTTCCTGCAGGCTGCGCGTTTTCGGACAAAGGTCCAAGCGTGTCCTTCAAGAACCATAAAAGCAAAGAAATACTCGCTGTGTTGGCGCTGCTTAATTCCGAGCCGTTTCGCGGTTTGATTGCATTACAAGTTGCTTTCGGCTCATATGAGGTCGGAGCCATTCAGCAGACAGTTATACCGATTCTGGACTCCTCATCGGGCCAGCGCGTAGCATTTCGTGCAAGAGCGGCATGGGAAGCAAAACGCACCGCAGACATAGTGGTTGAGGCTTCACACGCATTTATTTTGCCAGCAATACTCACTGGTGCAGGTAGTACACTCGCCGAGCGCATCGCTGCGTGGGCGGCGAGCGTACGAGGGAACGAGGAAACTGTCGCTGCCATCCAAGCTGAAATCGATGAAATCGCCTCCTGCCTTTACGGACTTGATGCCGCAGACCGTGCCGCATTGACCTCCACCCTTAGGATCGAGGCCACGGTCGAAGCAGAATCCGATGAAGAGGAGGACACCGAAGCCCATACTTCCAACGTGCCCGCACTGACCGCAGAACTGCTAACCTATGCTTTTGGTGTAAGTATTGGTCGGTGGGACATCCGGTATGCGACGGGCGAGCAGGCTGAACCCGAATTGCCTGAACCGTTTGCACCTTTGCCGCCCTGTCCACCCGGTCAATTGCAAAACTCATATGGTTTGCCGGCAAGCCCTGAAGATGTGCCTGATTCGTATCCGATCGCGATTCCGTGGGACGGCATCCTCGTGGACGATCCGAATGATCCGCTGGACATCGAACGTCGCGTTCGCCATGTCTTTGAGATTATTTGGACCGGCAAAGATGGTGGCCCCACGGTCGAGGCGATCGAACATGAAGCTTGCGAAATCCTTGGTGTGAAATCATTGCGGGACTATTTCCGTAAACCAGCCAACTTCTTTGCCGACCACCTGAAACGCTACTCCAAAAGCCGTCGCCAGGCCCCAATCTACTGGCCGCTCTCGACCGCTTCTGGCAATTACACGTTGTGGGTCTACTACCACCGCCTCACCGATCAAACGCTGTTCATCGCCGTCAACGATTTTGTCGAACCGAAACTGAAACAGGTGGTCGATGACCTGCGGTCGCTGCGTGCCAAATCTGGCAGTTCGACCCAAGAAGAAAAGGAACTTGAATCGCTGACCAGTCTCGAAACCGAATTGATCGACTTTCGCGACGAATTGCTCCGCATCGCCAAGTTCTGGAAACCGAACCTGAACGATGGGGTTCAGATCACCGCCGCGCCGCTGTGGCGTTTCTTCAAGCTGGCCAAGTGGCAAAAGACGCTGAAGGAGACCTGGGAGAAGCTCGATGCGGGCGATTACGACTGGGCTCACCTTGCCCTTTCAATCTGGCCCCAGCGAGTCGTCCGCACCGCCTATCGCGACCGCAGCATCGCCATCGCCCATGACCTGGAGGATCAGCTCTGGCACGAGGTCGAAATCAGCAAAACGTCGAAAACCGGCAAGGTGACGAAGAAAAAAGAGTGGCAGCCCAAACCGCTGGCCGAATCGCAGCTCGACGCAATCGCCGCCGAAGTGTCGAAATCGCGATGAATTCGCGTATTTCCCGGAATCCAGGAATATACAGGCCTGTTCGTGTCGATATCGAGCGAATAATTTCTGTGAAAACGAAACCCGGGATCGATCGATGAGCCTAGCCGAACGCCTTAAATACGCCCGCAACGCCGTCGGGCTGACCCTGCTTCAGGTGGAAGAACGGACCAAGTTTGGCAAATCGTCGATCTCCGAATGGGAAAACGGCAGTCGCGAGCCGAGCCTTTCGCAATTGGTCCAGCTCGGGCGAATCTACCATCGCGCCACGTCGTTCTTTCTCGACGAAGGCGCGCTGCCGAGCGATGTGGTGCTGTGGCGACAAAAACCGTCCGACCAGGCCGCCGATATCGAGCAGCAGTTGATTCAACTCGCCGACCAGTATCATCGCTTGGAACAATGCTGCGGCGATCCGCGGCCAGAAAACTTGGCCAGCGGTTACCAGCCGAGCGACCCTTTCGGCTATGCCGATGCCGAGCAGATGGCGCACGATTTTCGCACGCGATATGCGCTGGGTGACCGCCCCGGAAACGTATTGCTGAGGGTGTTGGAAGAGGTTTGCCATGTGAAGGTTTTTCACATGGCGTTCGAACCGTCGGGCACCGCGGCGTGTTCCCGCAGTGAACGATTCGGGGCGGCAATCCTGCTGAACTCGAACAACGCCCGCTGGCGTCGCAATTTCGATTTGGCACACGAGCTGTTTCATTTGCTGACCTGGGAGATTTTCCGCGTCGGCGACCAGTTGCGGGCCCCGACAGCCCAGGAAGAGAAGTTTGCGAACTGTTTCGCCGGGCGATTGTTGATGCCGCCTGAGGCGTTGGAGTTGGCGATCGGCAAGCAACGCCGCGGGAAACAGCAGCTCGATTTTGACGACTTGTTCGAAGTCGCCAGGCAGTTTGACGTGTCGGTGCAGTCGTTGCTGTATCAGATGTCGGATGCGAAGTTGATTGATCGCGACAAGGTACCCGCGACACTCGAAGCGCTGCGGCCGAAACTCGAGTTCTGGGACCGATCGCAAGGAGATTCGCCACGTGTCCGACCGCTGCGTTTCGAAGCGTTGGCGCGTGAAGCGATCGAAAAGGGTAACATTTCGACGGGCAAGTTTGCGGAGTACATGGGGCTGTCACGCACCGCCGCGATGAGCGTCATCGCGAGCGAGATTTGGACCCGGCCAGAGCAGGAAGCAGATGCCCAAGTTGAAGTTTTCCCTTTTGATTCTTGATGCCGGTGTGGTCATCACGCTGCATCAACTCGGGCTCTGGCAACAGGTGGTCGATCGCTGCGATATCCACGTTTCACGCGTAGTGGCCGAGGTGGAGTCGCTGTTTCATATCGACGCCAACAGCGAGCCGGGCGATTACGGCCAGGGTATTGATCTTGGCCCCGACATCGATGCCGGTCGAATCACTCGGTTCGAAGTGCCGATTGACCAGATCCGTCGCTTTCGCGAGCGGTTCGATGATTCGTATGCGTCAGGCATCCACGATGGCGAGGCGGAATCGTTGGCTTACTTGTTCAGCCAGCCTGGCGATTGGTTGATATCGTCTGGCGATGCGATCGTGTTCAAGGTTTTGGGCAACGCGGGGCGAAGCGAAGATGGCATTTCGCTGGAGGAAATTCTGCAGCGGCTTGGATTGTCCAAACCGGTTGATTGGCAATACACCAAGGCGTTTCGGTTGAAGTTTGACAAAGTCGGCTCGACCGACCAAATCCAGGGCCGCGGTTTAAAGTAAAACAGTCGATCATGACTCGCCGCCACACGGGACAGCGTGATGAATCACAAAGATTTTGACCCGAAGTGGCGTTGACCAGCAAATACACGACGAAGCGACCGATGAAGATTAAAGATTACATTCGCGACGAAATCCTGATGCCGCGATTGCAGAAACACGAGGTTTTGGCGGTTTACGATGCCGAACGTCGTTATCACGACTTGTGCCGAGAAATGGCTAGCGATTTGATCACCGTGGTCGATGCTTCCGCAGGCAGCATTCCCGCACGCGAAGCGGCTATCAAGGCATTGCAGGATCTGGGCAAACGTACGGGATCGAAGAAACGGTTGTTGGTCTATGTGCCGACGATGCCGCCGGCCAGTAATCAAGACAAGATGACCGACCCGTTTTCGGTCTTTGGCGAAATCGGCGACAGTTTTCCCCGCACCGCCGGCGACCAGTTCGACCAGCTCTGTTTGCGTGCTAAGGCCGACCAGGCGACCGAGATCAGGAAGGTGTTTGCCGAGAACACGAATCCGTCGTTTGAGTTGATTGACAGTATCGGCAGCGGTGGCGGATGGCCAGCGTTGCGAGCGGTTTTGGGGGTCGAGTCGACTCGCGAGATCATCGTCGCACTGTTGGCCCCGACAAAGGCCCAGCAGCAGCGGCTGGAAGCCGAAAATAGCTGGATCAGTGAGGCGATGGAGTTGATCCGCCGCAATTTCGGCGTGGAGATCAAAACGAAGATTAAAGAGCACGCTTCGATTCGCCAGGAACTGTGGCGAACGTTGTTGTTCAGCGAGTTTGCGTTCGACTTGCCGGTGGCGTTGCCACCAGCACTCGCATCTGTCCCCAAGGCGAGTGCCGAGGCGCGACAGCTGGTTTACTCGGTATGCGAGTGCTTGCGCAATACCAACACAATCCAGCCAACCTACATCGACATGGCCCAGCAGGTTGAGGATGAGATGAACCTGCGGAGCATTTGTGGCGGCATTGTTGATCTCGGAATCCGTGACACGTTTCCATTCGAGGAGCGGAGCTTTTTCACACAGTGCTTGGCGTCGATCGACCGCGACGATGTTGATGAGTGCAGAGCGATTCTTGCTCGCAGCACCTGTTCGGTATGGTCGGGACTTGGCGAGAGCCAAATGCAATGGAGTATCGTCGGCTCGATCGTCAGCTTGATCGAAGCGTGTGGTGATGCCGAGCGAGAGCTGCCGCGTTATGTAGCCAGCCAAGACAAGCTGCTGTTCTTTTATGTCAATCAGTTCTACAAGGTCGATCTGCTGCATCGCGAGTTTGAACATGCCGTGTTCGCGATTTTCGATCTCGATCCGAAGCTCCAGCCAGCGATTGACCAAGCTCGTCGAGTTTATCTGGAGTTAGCGTCGAAAGTCCAAAAGGTTTTCATCAAGCATCTTGAAACCGCTGGCTGGCCACCAAGCGGCATGCTGTCGAGCACCGAAATCTTTGATAAGGCCGTTGCGCCCGCGTTGTCCGAATCGGGCCGCCGTGTCGCTTATTTCTTGATCGATGCGTTGCGTTACGAACTTGGCGTGGAGTTGGAGAAAGAGTTGGCCGGCGAGGGGCAGACGAATCTGCAGGCTGCGTTTTCTGTGATTCCGACGGTCACGCCGATCGGCATGACCAGCTTGCTGCCTGGCGCACAGGCCGAACTGCGGTTAGCAAAAAAGGGGCCGGATGTCGTTCCGATGCTGGGCGACAAGGAGATCAAAAACGTCACGCACCGCATGGAATGGATCAAGGGAAAATATGGCCAACGGTTTCGTGAAACAAAACTGACCGAGGTCATCAAGTCGAACTTCCATGAGACGATCGACGATTCGGTAGAACTGTTGGTCGTACGCAGCAGTTCGATGGACGGACGGATGGAAACCGATTACGAGTTCGGGTTGCCGTCGATGGTCAAGGATCTTCAGCGGATCCGTGTGGCGCTCCGGCGTCTTCGCGACATGGGCTTTCAATTGGCAGTCATCGCAACCGACCACGGATTCTGCATCAACCCAACGCCCAATGCCGGTGATACGTGTAACAAACCGAGTGGGACGTGGAAGACTCTGCACGATCGGTGCCTACTTGGCGATGGTACGGCCGATGTCCATAACTGGGTGCTCAGTGCAGAGCACATGGGGTTGAAAGGTGAGTATTCCCAAGTCGCCGGTCCACGTGGTTTGGCCAGCTACTCTGCGGGCAATCAATACTTTCACGGCGGCGCTTCGTTGCAGGAGGCGGTTGTCCCAATGATCAGCGTTAAATTAAGCCAAGAGCCGCAAGAGGCGGAAAACATTAAGTTCCAACTGTCTTACAAACGCGGTTCGACCCGGATCACAACCAAACTGCCGGTGTTCGAGTTATCTGCGACCCTTACAGACCTCTTTTCCACCCAACCGATGTACGATGTTTTGATTCAAGCCGTGGCCCCCGATGGATCCATCGTCGGTGAACCAAAATCAGGCGGCCCAGTCAACGCGGCGACGGGGACGGTGTCGGTGGAAGCTGGCAGTTCTCAGAAAGTGACTATCAAGATGTCGATGCAGTATGAGGGTAAGTTCACGGTAAAGGTGCTCAACCCCAACACTCTGACCGTTCACGACCAGTTAGAACTCGAAACCGATTACCTGGTATAGCCCCATGGACAATCTCGACCAAAAACTGACTGATTACTTCGATGGTAAAGTCGTTCGCAAAGACCTCTTGCATCGGATTAAGAAAGGTACAAACGTGCCGACGTTTGTGCTGGAGTTTTTCCTAGCAAGATTTTGCGCCAGCGACGACCCGTCGGAGATCGCAGCGGGCACCGAGGCGGTGCTGAGCACATTAAAGGAAAACTACGTCCGCCCAGACGAGTCCAACGCGGCGCAGTCGATCGTGGCGACCCGTGGCAAGCACCGGTTCATTGACAAGATTCATGTCAATTACGTCGAAAAGGACAAACGCCACTGGGCGGCACTTGAGAATTTTAATTCACAACGGATTGCGATCGCTGAAAAGTTTTATCGCGACAACAAGCGAATGCTCGAAGGCGGTATTTGGGCCGAGATCACGATCGCTTACAACGAAATTGACGATGATGACTATGCGTTTTATGTCGAGGACTTAAGGCCGATTCAGTTAAGCCGTTTTGATTTCGACCAATATTGTGTCGGTCGCAATGAGTTCACTCGCGACGAGTGGATCGACGTCATCTTGCGATCGGTCGGCTTGGAACCGGAGATGTTTACGCACCGCGTCAAGATGCATTTCCTGTTGCGTTTAGCGCCGCTGGTCGAGCAGAACTATAACTTCATTGAACTGGGCCCTCGCGGGACCGGCAAGTCG
>DNWZ01000008.1:7675-7857 GCA_003506095.1 Planctomycetaceae bacterium
CCAGATCATGAAGGACTTCATGGCAAACGGTCGATTTTCCCGCGGCGCAGAAATCATTGCTGATGCGAGTCTGTCCTTCGTCGGCAACATCGACCACTCGATCGAACAATTGGTCGCTTCGACTGAACACGACCTATTTATTTCACTGCCCAAAGAGCTCGACTTGGCCGTGATGGACCGTT
>DNWZ01000335.1 GCA_003506095.1 Planctomycetaceae bacterium
GGCCGTGAGCGGCATGAAAGATTTCGACCTGAGCGGACGTGCTGGAGTCACGAAACGGGAACTGAAATGATTGGACCGTCGAAACGGGTGAAGATCCGGTCAATCCAGAAATCAACAATCGCCCTTCAGCAAATGCCAGGTCGGTGATCGATTCGAGCCGCTTGTTGGACGCTCGACGACCTTCGCCGGTCACTTTGTCTTCTGGAGCGTTTTGCAGCGTGGTGGAAGCGGCCATGACTTTGTCCATCGAGACCAATTTAGCATCGGAACCGGGCGTCATGACCGCCAACTTGGCTTCGCCAGCGACCACGGTGGACAGAAACAGCGTTCCCGATTCGGGATCGATGGTCATATCAGCAACAGTGACGTCGGATTCGGATTTTCCAGTGATGTCAGCGATCGATTTCCGCACGTCATCACTGGCAAACGCGGCTGAGTCCGTTTTTGTTTTGGAGCGATACGACTTTGTATCGATGGCGTAGACGGTTGCGGCTTTGGGATCGCTGACGAACAGGATTCCGTCGGGACCAAATGCGAGCGGGCCGCTGGATGTCAATTCGATGGTTTGTGGCTTCAAATCATAGTGATCTGCCGCGACTGCGGTCCAACCAAGGCAAGCCAACAGTCCAAAAACCGCAGTGGTACGAACCGAAAACGGGTGTAAAGACATTGCAATTCTCCGAAGGGGGTAGGAGAGACTTTGCCATTGCAGCAGCGGACAGAAGCCCATCGAAACACTCGCAACAGCAGCCGACAACAGTGCGACATTCTATCGGTGGAAACCGACAAGTGTCATGCTTGTTTCGGAGGTTCCGCAAAATGTGCTCGCTGGATCATTCAAGATCCCGATTGCATGTCGCCGTCGAGGTCGCCTTCGGTGATCAAGTTGAAGCCCTTTCCTGCTAATGTTTCCATCGCCAGCTCCACATTTTCCACCATGATGGCCATCGCTGGCCGCCCCGAGGGGAGATGAATCAGCGGATAAGCCTGCTGGATATTCAGCTCGGCTTGCAAAAGCGCGGTGCAAATCCGCAGGAGCGGCTGGGGCCCTTCGGGCAGTTCGACACCCACCAAGTCGGTTTCGATAATCGCCAACCCGGCACGCTCAAGGATTTCGCGTCCCCGTTCGTAATCGCTGACCACGAAACGGACCACCGCACACTCTGCGGCGTCATTGATCGAAAGGGCAACAACACGAATCCCCGAGCCTTCGAAGCGTCGCAGGACTTCCAGCAGCTGGCCGACGCGGTTTTCGAGAAAGATCGTAAACTGGCGAATCGCGGGGAAGTTGCGTCCTCGGATCGTTTCGAAACTGGTGCTTGCACCTTCTCCAAAGCTCATGTCGGTCTCGTCATCAATTGAAGGGCACAATTTTATGCGGGAAAACGATTGGGGCGCATCCCCTTGTCGGCAAGCCGTTGATCGCCAAAGTGTAGGCGTGTCGATTCGCCGTGGTCAATTCGGCACCCGCCAGATAGCGGATCGGTCGGCAGACGAAAGATCGATACTCGGGACAATTACACTTCAGAGGGCTCCATGTCTACAGATCGACCGACCGGTCCCGTAACGACTTTCGAGATGCTGGTCCGAGTTGGTTACTATGAAACCGACGGCCAGCGACGAGTCCACCACGCGAATTATCTAAACTACTTTGAACGCAGCCGCGTCGAAATGCTGCGGGCGGTCGGTTTCGATTATCGCGAGTTCGAAAACACGGGCCTGATGTTAGTGGTCACGGAGATGAATGTCCGATACCGCGGTGCGGCAGAGTTTGACGATGTATTGCGGGTATCGACCACGGTAACCGAAGTACGTGGCGTGCGAATCCGTCACCATTATCAAATCGATCGCGATGGCGAACTGCTGGTCGAAGCGGACTCAACGATCGCCTGTATCGACCGATCAGGAAAGGTTCGCCGTTTGCCACCGCAATGGGGCGTGATGTTCGCGCCAGCGCAACGAAACGACGACTAACGACCCGCCTCCACAGGGTCAGACGCCATTTCGGATAGGATCTAAGTAAACTCCAATCCGTTGAGCGTCGATTTGCCACTGGCGAATTGGTCGGTCTCCATCCCGACCCGTTGCAGCAGGCTGACATACAGATTGGGCAAAGGATAATTATTCTTTTTATCAAAGGCTAAGTGTTGACCATGCTTGAACCTACCACCGCCGATCAACACTGGCATGTTTTGATTGCTGTGGTTGGAAGCGTTGCCGAGATTACTGGTCAGTAGCACGGAAGTATGATCCAGCAGATTGCCCGCCATATCTTTCGTCGACGATAGGTCACGCAAGAATTGTCCCCACGAGACGATGATCTCTTCTTCAATAATCGCCAACTGTTCCAGCTTTTCCTTATCAAGCCCGTGATGGCTGAGCGAGTGATAACCTTCTTGAACACCGGGCAACGGGACAACACCGCCACTGCCACCGAGGTGGAAGCTGATGAAACGTGTCGAATCGGTTTGCAATGCCAAGCGAATAACGTCGCACATTAATCTTTGACGTCCGACGAAATCATTTCCATTGGAGATGTCGACCGGTTTTTTGGCATCGACTTTTGGCTTAGGTCGTTTCGCCCACGCTTCGCTGTCGGCCAAACGTTTCTCGAGCTCGCGAACACTGGTAAAGTAATCGTCCAAACGATCTTGGTCGCCCTTGCCCAGCGAACGTGTCAACTGTTTGGCATCGTCGCTGACCAAATCCATAATGCTGCGGCCTTGCGCGACACGACCGGTTCGCACCTTCAATTCCGCTGGCGATTCGTCGATGAACAATTGGCTGAACAGACGCGACGGAGACGATTCCGCTGGGATCATCGCGCCGCTGTCCGTATAAGACGGGCTGAAGCTGCCTGAATTGCTTACGACCAATGACGGAAAACGTGTCTGGCCACCAAGATGCTTGGCCATCAACTGTTCAACCGAAA
>DNWZ01000066.1 GCA_003506095.1 Planctomycetaceae bacterium
CCCCCCGCCGCAGACGAACCAAGGCGTTAACCATCGCTTTCTCCCAAGCCATCGACAGGTTGTTGCCATACTCTTCCGTGGCCGGACAAGCGACTTCATTACCTTTCATCAATCGGAGGTTCACGACCTGGCGCCTATCCTGCACCGGCCCGAGTTCCAGAGATCGATCGAAGCCGGGGTATTGCCATCAGGCGGCGGTTTCGCCGTCCTTGAATACGTGGAAGGCCAGACTCTAAAAAGTTGGCTAGCTTCACCCCGGCGTCCCAGTGACTTGGAGCCGCTGACTGTTCTACGCTTACTATTTGAGTTGATTTGGATTCCGTTGTAATCATGCAAGCGGCGCACATTGGCACAGAGCATGAGTCTTCTTCACTGCTGCTAAACCTACCACTATCTCGATCAGGACGTGACACTTTGAAAAGTCAAGCAAATCGTCGGACCTACGTCTCTTTGTGGCTGAATCGTTCGACAAAGGCGACCATCCATGAGTTTTTTTGCGATCACGGCTTTCGGACTTCGGTCTTATCCACAGGGCTGCACATCACCATCTACCAATCCGACCTCGTGCTGCCCAGTGTGGAAAACGCATTCGAGAGCCTCGAGATCACGGTGGATACCGCCGAAACTCGATTTATGACGATGACGATTGGAGGAATCGTGAAGCGAGACCATCTCAATCCGTCCGATCATAGGATTGGAATACGACTGACACGTCGAAACCAAGCCATTGACGCGATTGATCGGATCCGGCGGCATTATGTCGAAATCGAACGCAAACACTTCAGCCAGGATCGCAAGCCTTCGACGTTGCAAAAGAGTTCATTCGGTTCGCCCGTCTATGTTCCCCATGTCACTCTGCTGAAGCCGGACAATGGTGCAACTGCTGATTTGACAACTCTTGGAACCGCGTTTCGCGAACGTTTCGCTGAACTTGCTTTCCATCAATTGCGTGTCCAAGTTGATCGGTGAGACCGGGCAAATATTCGCTGCCCAGCACTAGCGTTCTGTAAACGTATCCATTAGCCATCGACGTGCGATGCCAGGAGCAGTCGATCTAGTTTGGCATTCGATTCAATGGGGCTGCGACCGTGCAGCCAACGTTTATTGTCGAAAATCAGTATCTCCCCTGGGTAAAGGGTCCGTTGGAACGTGCGAGGTGTTGCTGCTAAGGAATCACGCACCTGATCCAACCACTTTTGATTTTCGCGACTGTTCGCTCGTATGTTGCGAGGACTCCAGCACATCTCGATTCGATCATCACGCTTCGTAAAGATCGGACGTCGCATCGACTGACCCTCCAATGCGGTGTCTCCCAATACCATTGTGTGATTCTCCCAGGCGAACGGTGAGTCGAGATGTCGCTTTCGATTAGGCCAATCATCGACATGCAACAACTGACTCTCGCCCCCTTTGCAGTGATCGCGACGCACGCAACCAAAGACGCAGTAATCCTCACCTTGGCCCTGCGAGTTCATGGTGTCGGTGTGGAGCGGGTCGGGCCAGTTCGCCCGGCGCAACGTACGGTCAGCAGGGGTCTTGGCGTTGAGTTGGTTCCGAAAGATAGCCGATCCTCGATTCCAGTGCGAATAGGGCGTTCCGAACAGCGTTGCCAACCCGCAAACCAGCCGGCCCACCGTTTCTGAATCGACATCGGCGATGGTTAAATTAGATCTTAGCATTACCGCTCCACGGTCCGGATCGAGAACTGCGTTGCAAACCTGTTGGCCTAGCAATTCGCCTAATGTCGCCAGGATCGAAGATCGCAAGGCCGATTGGACCGTCCGCCGTCGCAGTTGCATGGTGGGAAATTGCTTGGTCAATTCTAAAAACGCACGGACCGCTCCCACAGGAAGATCAATCGTTTGGATTCGTTCTGTGTGAAGATTGACCATGACTACTTTCTTCGATCGGCTTTGGGATCAGAACTGACCACGGACACGGATAACACTCCGCGATAACTCGCGATGGGGTTGAAAACGATTCCTTCCGTGCAGGACGCGGCGATTGTTCACAAAATACATGTCGCCGATATTGAGCCGTACTTCGATCTTCCGGATTGAGGATATCAGCGACTGTTCCAATGCGTTCACGTAGTCGCCGAAATCAGCCGATTGAGCCAGCGTTTCCTGCGAGATGCAGTGTCTTGCGAAGCGAATCCGCCACCGCTCGCAATCACGCTCGAAAATCGGTGCCACTGAACAATCAGATTCTGCACGTCGAGGTCGAAATCCACGCGTTTGACGCGGAAGCGTCCAGCGGACTGGATGCGATGCGTAGGGAGAGACCGCAAACCGTTCACAGTCGTCCCATTCGTCCAGTCGCAGACACAGTGTCTCGCCACCTCCGGCCTGGTGCTCATGTGTCTTGGCCAAACCGACCCAATCGGGCGGAATTTTGTCAAAAGCACCGTCGGTGTGCAGTGGCATGGCACGATACGGATCGTCGGCCAGTGACCGCAACGCGAATTGAGATCCCGAGACAAGTGGGTCACGTAGATCGATCGATTGAACCAACGATCTGTCAACGTCGGGAACGATCCTTCCAATCGCTCGACCCAGCGTGGTCAATAGTTTCTCAATCGTTGTCGGTGAAAGGCTGGTGTTGGTGCGCACCAACATCAATCCGCACCGCATCAATCGGCTCTTACCAAATCCGATTTCCATCGTGCTGCATGTGCCGTTGAGCAGTTGTCGCACGGTCGCGTCGTTGAGGTGCAACTCGGGTACTCCGCAATCCATTCGGAGGCCGGTGGATAACAGACGTGACGCAAAAGGAAAGGAAAGCTTCATAGCCGTAGCGTTCGCTCAATTAAAGTTTGAATTTTGCATGTTGAAATCGCCACAAATCCTCAGCAAGCGTCGACGAAACTGAGCCGATGCTTGAAATCCACGACGCCCGTGCAGGACAAAATGATTGTTGACGATATAGATCCCGCCGTGAGGGAGATCAAAAGTTGGTGTCCGAGCGGCCACTGATTTCAGTTCGTAAGTGAGGGATGAAAGAAACTGTTGTTGATGTAGTGACTGAGGCGAACGGAATCTTTCGTCACTGAAACGAATCGTTTGGCCATAAACCGGATGCGTATCAAAGACCGGTGCAACGATGCCACGCTGTTTGCGTAAACCGGGTTGCAGCCAGGCCGGCGCCATTTGCGGATCACCTTTCCATTGCACCGGTGCGCTCGCCCAGGGGGCCTCCACGAACCGCTGATGGTTATCCCAATCATCGAGGTGTAACAAGCGAATGGCACCTCCACTGCCTTCCTGCTCCTCCAGTTTGCAGACCATCAGAAAGTCGCCCGGGTTTTCATGCAAGACTCGGTCGGTGTGCAATGGCCAGTCGAGCTCAGGGTTCGTAAAGTGTCGTAGGACAGGCGATCGCTCCGATTCGGCATCCAGCGAGATCTGGATGCTTGGTGCTGGTTTCATCGCCCTGCCGTCTGTATTGCGAGTCTCTGGAAGAATGCGCCCCATTGCGACGGCTAGCCGTTTGCAGAATGTCGTGAGCAGTTTTTGATCGGGTTCACCTTCGCCGCCGCTCCATTGCAACATCACCATGCCCTGCGCTCGATCCATCACGACAGCACGAACACAGTTAGCGATCATCATCAATTCCGCCTGGGCGTCTTGCGAAGGAATTAAGATTGAATGGTCAAGCGTGATGCACGCCAGGCGCTGCAGATGCGGGTGCCGCGTTACCGTTACGCATTGGATTTGGCATGACATGATCGTTTTCAATACCTTTTGTCGGGGTCGTAAGATTCATCAACGTCGTTGCCGTAATCGATGTCGTAGCCGTAATCTTGATGTGTCCCACTCTGAACGTCACGTGCTGCAGGTTCTGTTTGCCGGAGGTCAGCGATCAACAGCCCGATCGATCCACCAAGAAAGGCGGTAATGCCAATGGCGGCGACACCATAGCCCCATTCCCAGGTTGCCATAAAATGTTCAACGCCAAGATGTGCCCCGAATCCACAACTGACTGCGTAGATCGCGAAGTTCAGCCAACGCCAAATGAAGGCCGCTAAGACGATGTTCAGCACGATCAGGATTGCGATGGGAACTACGATGTACGGGTAGTAGTAGATCAATGCGCCAGCACCCAGAATCACCACACCCAAGGGACTGCCTTCGGATGATCCACTTGATGATGATCCACCTGATGATGAGTAATCACGCTGGGCCGGGGGATTGTAGTTGTCGTTGTTATTCCTGCACCCCTTGTAACCTTTTGTGTCAGCCAATTCGATCGACGATGCTACGGGCCAAATTTCGGAGGTAAGCTCGACACCCTTGTCCAATAGACATTGGCGGGTCTCTGCATATCGCTACAAGTAATCCGATGCATCCATGCAGACCGGTTGATCGCAACGTTCGATCCAACTTTTCAGCAACTCTGGACCGAATTCACTCGCCAAATCCAGCAACGTTCCGACAGCAGCCGACGGCACGAAAGGTTCGAATTCGCTTGAAGCATGTGCCACATAGGGAATCACCTGTTGATCCAATACTTCCTTGGTTTGATCCACCGGAAACCCGATGCGCTCGGCGCAGTAGGTGATGAAAGCGGTTGACGAATCAGTCGATAATTCACGGCGAAGATCGGCGACCAAAGTTGCTGGAAGGCTTGGTGTCATCGGCATGTTTAGGACTCGCGGCTGGTAACGGTTTGAAGGTTCGAATCGACTTTCCTCGAAAAACATCGAGTCGCATGAATTGAGGAGAGACGCTTGCGGAAAAACAAGCGTTCGTAGATACCCCGGCAACCGCAGTGCTGGCTGCGGTGATAGACCTCAAAATCCATGTGGTGGTGCATCATGGCGGTTCCATGATTACTTAAGATTGTTTCGCCAAACACATTCGAGCACCGAAGATTGCGAGCGGCTTGAATGCGGACTTGGGTCAGCGATTGACCGACACCGAACCCACGATATCTTGGCTCTACGGCACGCCAAGTCAGGTGGTAATCGCCATCCATTGGCAAGGGCTGACGAAGCGATGGTTCGGTGTCGAAACGGAGTCCGAGGAAATTGCGTGAGATTGGCGACAAAACGACGCCGATGGAGAATCCAGCCAACTGCCACGACTCGCGGTGCCAAGCCACGAACAAGAATGAGCTTGGCAATCGCAACATCTCGTCGATACAACAAGGCTCGATGCCAACGGTCGACCAAGGCGGTGCGTGAAACGAACGCTCGGAAAGCGTGCGAATCCGATCAAGCAAGCCTGCCCCTGGATCGACCATTTGAGAGATTGCGAATTTCAAGATTGCGACTCGAAGAGGTGCGNNGGATCGACTTGGCGGCGAACTCCCGTACGTTTTCCGGTTCAACCCAGCGGATTGGATTCTCTTCTCAACGTTGGCGGCGACCGCTTCGTGACAGGCTTACCGACGAGGGCGAACTGGCGTCGTTGATCTTTCAGTCGCTGCGGTGATCACGGATCGAGCTGTCACGGACGAATATTTATTGCGTTCAATGGTTGGTCAATGCTTGCTCCAACGTTTACCAAGGGGGTATTACGCCAATGTTGTTTGCAACCAATCACACCGTCGTTTCGGAGCCGTATGTGATCTCATTCGGCCCATTGCAGATCGTCGGCATCATCCTGTTACTCACGATCGTTGCTGCGATCGTCGGGTTCGTGTCGGCATGTTGCGAACTTGTTCGAAAGCGCCGTTTCATCCATAAAGCCGCCAGCGTCGCTTGTCTGCCTCTGCTGATTGCGACGGTTTGGTTGGTTTGGTATTTTGCGGTACACTCATCTGTCCCGCTGGAGAAACAAACGGATCAGGAACTGTCGGCTACGATGGGGAAAAGCTACTTGATGATCTGTCTTGTCTTTGGTGCTTTTTCGGCGATCTTGATGGCAACCGATAAATGGATCGCAATAGCCAATCGCGGCATCGCAACGGGACAAACGGCAGCCTGGCGAATCAGTGAGGGCACACTCCATTTTGCCGAGTTTTGTGGTGGCTGGTGGGCTTCTGGCCTGATGCAATGCCTGCTTCGACACAAGATATCCAAACGAGATTATCAGATCCGTTTTTGGGCGACCGTACTCGTTCACGGTCTCGCCCTGGCCGGCGTGGTCTGTGCCCGCAACGACCAGCAATCGATTGCCACCTGGTGCTTTTTGGGAATCGTTTTGCCATTGGCCGTCGCAGCCTATCATCGTCCGGCGAAAGGTGCCTAGCGTCGCCTAAGAATTTACACTTCCCGAATTTCGGTTGGTCATTGGCGAGCGACATTCGCCGATCAATCGATAACCTGTCGAATCATCGTGGAAATGGATCGTATTGCTTGCTCAACCTCAGTGTGGCTGGATGTCAAGCCAGCCCAATCTTCTTCGGCCATTCCGTTATCTTCGACGGCGATTCGGCGAGCAAGTTGGAGATCCACTTGGTTTTCAAGTGGGTCATCGAGTCCCCAGGCATCTCCTGACGCGGCACCACCCGTTGAGCCAATAGGCAGCAGGATTCCTCCGCTTTTTAGCACCACGTTGGCTTCGCGAGTCGCACCTGGCCCGCCTCCGATCAACACCGATATTTTGGCCGTCATCCCCAACGCAAACTGACGCTCACCGAACGATCGGCCCGCTAGGACCACACGTCCTTGCTCTGGCAACTCCATGCCGTGATGCTCAGGTAGAACATGGTAAAGAGGTGCGCTATAGGTATCTTTGCCACAGAACGCGGCACCGGTATCGACACCCACCGCCGGCATCCCGCCAGTGACCAGCGTGACGACAGGAAACTGTCGAAGCATTGCACCTGTTCGTTCGGTTGCCTCCTTCATCCGGCCTTGCTCATCGAAATCATAGGCAGCACTGCCGATGACGGTCACGGGAATCGTTGAGTGGCTCCGTTGCATGATCTCGGTTAGAACTCGTCCTGCCAACGTCCATAGCGGCAGCGGCCGGTTCGCAACCAGAGATTCGCGGACGGAGTATGCGGAGAATCGGTGCATCATATCGTGATAAACAAGAATTGGCGGTCCATAAAATCAAAAAAGTGGGGTTGGCGAAGCAGTTTGTTATCGCGTTTCAAAATTGTTAGTGTTGTGACACGGATCAAGATAGATGCGATCGATGCAGATGGCGTCAAACCGGTGACCCGGTCCCATCCACCGATTCAACTGTCCCGGCGAGCGAAAATGCAGCCTCAGCCTGACGCCTGGCAACTCGATCGGATCGGCATGATCGTTGGCGTCGGCAGTCCACGCGTTGATCTGAGCGGGAATGGCTGGGGTCGGCAATTTTGGTCGCTCAACGGTTGGCAGGACAAACGCTTTCAATGGGCTCGGTGACCTGTTCACGGCATAACCTTCACGCTGCGTCGCGTTCCATGCGGGTCTACTGGATGGATTCTGATGTCGCATCCAAACCAAAGTCAGATTCATTCACAAGTTCGCCTACCTTCAGTTGGCTGCCATGGACGGCAACGACCAGGTAACCGCCCATTTTGGGATCGTAAACCGCCACCGCCTTGAAAAGATGCAGGACTTTGTGTGCGATCACAAACCCCGCCGGTAGCGTCATCGGGCCGTTGATTAGCACCACGCCGCCACCATACAAGTCGATAGATTCGATCGCTGTCGCCGCACTGCGAACTACGTCGTCACCGGTGGCAGGAACGCCGAAACCGACTTTCAAGACACCGGCCTCAGTGTTGCGTCGTAGCCACTGGACGTGAAACGCGCTATCGTCTGAAACGCTCATCGTTGCTCGCTTGTAAATGAAGTTGCTGTGTTTTGATTGGTGGTGGGATCCGATTCGAATTGGACGTCGATGCTAACTTTGGGCGGCCACCGGTGGTCCTCACGCAAGTGATTGTACAGCACAGGGGTTCAACCAAGCGGCCAGAGCGATCAAACCGAAGCTGGCCAGCAGTAAGCCCAACGTATCGACTGCCGTGCTTCGCTTGCGCCTCGTGATTTTCTTGCCTTCAGCGCATCCTCGACTGTTCAACCTTTCGCTTGTTTTCACGGTTTGACTGTCAATGCTTGCCGCACTGGAATTGATCTCTTCGCTGGGAGCTTCAAAATGCCGAACTGCTTCTGCGAGCTGTCATTGATCATTTTCCAGATCCCGTCACCACGCCATCTGGCGAAATAATCGCATACAGAACTTTTGCTTGGAAAGTTGTGTGAGAGCATGTTCCACTGGCAACCCGATCGGCACCGATACAAGATCGTATTCACAACTTCCCACATATCGATAGTTCGCGGCTGCCTACCCTTCTTGCTTTGTCGGCAAGGTGGTATGACTGCTTGAATGATCTACCACTATTGATCGGTTAGGTCGTTTGGATGGCGCTTTCTTGCTTCGGCGGTCATTGCACACTCCCATTGCTACAGAAAGCGAGAAGTATTACAAAACCGGCCTTTAAACAAACATTAGTTTCCGGATAAGATCTATGCCCCCGAATTGTGCGTTTCTATCTTTTGAGACATCTCTTGCGGGGGTTAGGTGATGGGTAACGTTGAAATTAATCGAAGGGCTAGACCTTAGCGTTGAATCACTCTTGGGCGGTGATTAGTCGAGCGGGTTTCGCGGCACTGGCGGCGGGTAGCAATACTCGTTCATCCGTGGCACGCATCCGGTGTGTGGGGAACCGGCTGGCATCCATGCCAACCGATATCTCAGCCATCCATACCGCCATTCTCTTCTGCACTAAACCTATCCCAGCATTTCACGCTGACGTCTTTCACAGTCACGCTTACACCGGCCACTGCGCCGGCTCTCCTGGAGGCATTCAAAAGCTTTTGATCGGCTGGGCCGCCTTTCCTCTTGTCCTTCTTTTTTTCTCGCTAGCGTGATTCCCCGATGTTAACATTCCCCCATGCAACGAACGAATCTAGCGATTATTACGGCACGCTACTTTACCCCCTTGACGCATAAAACGCTTACGCCGCCTCTGACGGCGATATGCTTCTTCTATGGAGCATTCTACACATTGGAATTCATGCGTCGTTAGTGCGAGCACATTCAAACCGATCAACTGACCAAGACACGCTACTTCGGCGTTTGGTGCGGTCGTAAGCGGACGCGGTACCAAACGCGTTGTTGTGAACTGCTGGGGCAATCGCAGCAGTCACTATGCAAGCCCGCTGACGAGCATACCGAATCGGCGGGATCAACAACTGAATCGGTGTCGATCGACGATTCGGTATCGAAATGTCCGGCGGGTGAGTGTGGTTCGCCGGTGCGGTGTCGCTTGTTGGGCCCATCGAATTTGAGGCGGCCAGGGCAAGTACGATCACGACCATAATCAAACAAATCGCTAGCATGAAATAAGCCAATGCTCGCAACACGAAGCGAACGATCTGCAGCGCGGGATAATGACGCGGCGTAAAGGTCGATGCTCGGATTCTTGGTGCCGGTGCGGCAGTTACAGCCGGCATCGCGACGGGGGCTTGGTAAGGTGATGTCGCAACCGGGATCTCCC